>JAEWLO010000024.1 GCA_023457475.1 Pseudomonadota bacterium
GGCTTCGGTGCTGCGCACCGCCGTTCCTTCCTGCGTCTGGGTCTGGCCGACGTTGGCCGCCAGCAGGGTCATCAACGCCTGCAGACCTGCGACACTGGCAAGGAACTGCCGGCCGGCTTCGGCGAAGGGCACGCGCGGGTCGCGCATCGGCGCGTCGCCCTGGTAGGTTTTGCCGCTACCGGCGTCGAGGTGCACCGCACCTGTGGTGATGGCATGGGCCAGCAGCGCTGCGGTGGTCGGGTCCATGGCCACGGCGACCGGATCGGCCGCCTTCGGGATTGGCGCGGCGGTGGCCAGGTACTGAGGCTGGGCGGGTGACTGGGTAAGGATGGGACCGGGCATTCTGCGCTCCGTTTGGATTCGATGGGGGTGGGGCCGTCAGGCCTTGCCGACGCGTTGGGTGATGAACTGGGCCGTGGCGTGGGCGTTCGCCTGCACGTCGCTGGTGACCTTGAAGATTTCCTGGACGAGGTTGGTGGCCTGCACGTAGGTATCGAGCAGCTTCTGCATCAGCTCACGGAAGATCTCCGAGTCCATCAGCCCGTTCTGCAGGTCGGCCTTGAGCTTCTCGGCCTTTACCAGCATTTCGTTGACGAAGCCCTGCCCGATCACCTGAGAGCTTTGATTGGCCAGCTGCATGCCGTGCGAGGCAGTGGTCACGTAGCCCATGCGCTTGGCCATGTTCTCGGTGCTGGCACCCACCGCCTTGGAAGCGGTCTTCGCAATGCTGGCCGAGACGTCGTCAACCGTGCTCTTGATCGCATGGGCTCCGCTCTTGATCATCGCCGGCAGGGCTCTGCTCACCGCGTCAGTCACGGCCTTGGTCACCGCCTTCATGATGTTCTGCACGGCCAGGGTGCCGGCCGCCTTCTTGCTGACGAACACCAGGGCCACGACCACGGCGGCGACGGCAATGACCGCCAGCGCGTCCTTGATCTTGTCCACCACCTCGGCCGGCACGCCGAGCCCCTTCAGCACGTTGCCGATCACGCCGCCCACTTCCTTCACCAGCGCCATGATCAGCTTCATGATGGGCTCCATGATCTTGCCCATGATGTCCACGCCTACTTCCTCGAGCACGGCGAGGGCCAGGCCGACCGCCGCAAGCGCCATGCTGGCACCGCCGGTGAACGGGGCGGCAACGACGGCCACCACGGTGATGACCCAGCCGACGATCTTGCCGATGCAGCCCATCTTCTTCTGGGCCTGCTCGGCCTTTTCCAGTTCGCGATGGTATTCCTCGGAGCGGCGCATGTTCTCCGCTTCGCGCAGCTTCAGTGCCTCGCGCACGAACTCGGTGTCTTCCCGGAGCTTGTTGATGTTCGCCTTGTCGATGATCTCCTGCAGCGAGGCCAGCAGCAGTGCGAGGAACGAGCCATTGGTCAGCGCCTTCTCGTCACCGCGTGCGCTGACGCTGCGATTCGGGTCCAGCTGGTCCGCGGCGGCCTTGAACGCCTCCAGGTCCGCCAACGCACCATTCAGCGTGGCCAGTGCTTCATTGAGCTTGCCATGTGCCGCATTCACGTTGCCCTGCGCGGTCGTGGCATGCGCCTTGGCTGCCTCCAGCTGCGTGCGGATGGCGTCCTTGTCCTCCTCCGGCGCATTGGCCAGCGCCTGCTCCAGCCGTGCGACTTCGGCGTTGGCCTTCTTCAGCGCTTCCATCGCGGCAGCGAGCTCGCCTTCGGCCAGACCCACATCGCCCATGGCGGCGTCGGCCAGCGCCTGGGCCAGCCTGATTGCCTCGGACAGTTCGGCGGCTGTGGCGGCGCGCGCGGCAAGACGACCCTTCATCAGTTCCAGCTGGCTGGCGAGGCTTCGGGTGTTTTCCAGATTGAAGGTTTCGCGGAGCTCCATCGCGTAGAGCAGCAGCACGGCCTGCGCGGTCAGGCGCGGCGCTCCGGACTCCGCTTTCTGCTCTGCGGCCTGCATCAGGCGCGGCAGGTCCGCCGGGCGAAGGTCCGGCTTGCCGGCATCCGGCTTGGTGGTATTGGCTTCGCCGGCCTGCTCGAGAGCGCCCAGGCTCAGCAGGTTCAGCATTACCTGCGCTTCAATCGCCTTGATGTCCGCCATGGAGACGGAGCCAAAGCCGGCCGCGGAGGCGGCAGCAGCCTGGCTCGCGGCATGGGTCGCCTTGGTGAACGCCAGCGGTGTGGTGCTGGAGGGGGCAGTGATGATCATCGGAAATCAGGATTCCTGAGTGGATTCGGGAGGTTCATGTCCGTTGCTGCCCATGGCCTGCAGGTAGGCCTGCGCCTTGGTGGTCAGCACCGGGTCGTCCGAACGCTGCTGCACTGTCTCGAAGCAGTCGCGCGCCTGCGCGAGCTTGCCCAGCGCCAGGTGGCACTGGCCGACGTGCAGCATGGGCCGTTCGTCGTTCTTGAGCAGCGCGTATGCCAGTGCATACATGTCGATGGCCTTGCTGTAGTCCTTCTTCATCTGATGTACCGCGGCCAGTCCGAGGGCGTAGTCACCGTTGTAGAAGTCGTACAGGTAGAGGAAGCGGAAGAAGGTTTCCGCCTCGTCCAGGCGACCATCGGTATAGAAGCGGTGCGCATAGGCGTACACGCTCTCCAACATGTCGTCACTGACACCTTTCAGATCCTTGAGGGTGGCACCGGACTGGGCACCCTCCATCAGGAGCTGGGCCATCTCATCGAGCGTGGCCTGGTCGGCGTCGGATCCAGCAGTCATTTCGGGGGCAGCGCTGTTGTTCATGGGGTTACCTTGGAAGTGTTGCCACCGCTGCTGCAGGACAAGCACAGTGTGGCGTGGGGGGCAAGGGGGAGCTTTCGTATTCCGGTCATTTCGATGAACCGGGTGCGTCCGGTGCCGGCGGCTCGGGAGCGGCGATGCCGGCACGGGTGCGTTCGATCTCGATCAGCCAGTCGAGGATGCGCATGATCGATTCGGTGAGGCTGCGCGGCACGAACTGGTACCGCTTGACCTTGAAGTAGACGCCACGGGCGACGGCGACATCGCGCACCACCGGCACGCCCAGCTTCTCGGCCAGCGCGATGACCTTGCGGGCGCGCGCGCCGCGTTCGCGCACCGAAACGAACTGCAGGCCCGGATAGTCGGGATGCAGGTAGATGCCGACGGCGATATGCGTGGGGTTGGCCAGGACCATGGTGGAGCCGGCCACGTCGGACTGCACCTGCGCCGAGAGCTCGTCGTTGATCTCGCGGCGCTTCTGTTTGATTTCGGGGTTGCCGTTATGGTCCTTGTTCTCCTGCTTGACCTCGGACTTGTCCATGCGCATCTCACGGATGAACAGGCGGTATTCCACGAAGGCGGCCCCGAACACGATGGGCGACAGCACGCCCAGCAGCAGCGCGGTGCTCTTCCAGCCCACGCTGTGCCAGAGGGGCCCGGCGGCCTTGTCGGGCATGAGCACCTGCGCGAACAGCGTGGGCGCGAAGATCTGCCAGGCCAGGAACGCGAACACGGTGCCGGCGATGAGATACAGCACGGCGGTGACCGCACCCTTGATCGTCTTCAGCGAGAACAGGTTCTTGAAGCCGGAGACCGGGTTCACCCGGGCCAGGT
>JAEWLO010000025.1 GCA_023457475.1 Pseudomonadota bacterium
TGGCTGCCGGTCAGAAGTACGCGCGGATGCCGAAGGCCACGCCGCGGCCCGGCAGCGGCGCGTAGTCACGCAGCAGCGAGGTATGCGGACGCACTTCGCGGTTGGTCAGGTTGCTGCCATCCAGGAAGAACTCGTAGCTGTTGCTGTCGTTGCGGTCCCAGCGGTAGGCCAGGTGCGCATCGACCAGGGTGTAGCCGTCGCTCGGTTCTTCGTTCTGCGCCACATCCTTCTGGCTGCTGTAACGCACCGCGCCCACGGAGGCGCGCCACCCGTCCTTCGACCAGCGCAGGTCCGCTCCCACGCGCCCGGGCGAGATGCGCGGCAGGTAACCGCTGTTGGCGAGGTCCACGGTGTAGTTGTGGTTGTGGTCGCCGTGCGGCACGGCGATGTCGACGCTGCGGCTGCCGCTGCCGTCCAGTTCGGCCTTCACGTAGTCGCCGAACACGCGCAGGTCCCAGTCACCCGCACCGCCTTCGAACAGGTGGAACAGGGCTTCGGCCTCGGCCCCCTTGAAGGTGGCGTCCTGCTGCGTCCACAGGCGCACCGGCAGGTCTTCCACCACGCCGGTGTCGGCCAGGTAGATGAAGTCCTTGAACTTCGTCTGGTAGATCGACGCGGAGAAGTCGAGCAGATCGCCGTGGGTATGGATCCCGAGCTCCACGCGCTGGCCGCGCTCGGTCTTCAGATTGGCGTCGCCGATTTCCAGCGAACGGGTCGCGATGTGGGCACCGGCGGCGTACAGCTCTTCGGTGGTCGGCGCACGTTCGGATCTGTCGATGCCGAAGCGCAGGTCGACACTGTCGTTCAGCGACCAGATGCCGGCCGCGGACAGGTTGGTGGCGTCGAAGTCACGGCTGCGGTAGTCGCCGGTGGGTTCGAGCTTGACCTTGTCCTGGCGTGCACCCAGTTCCAGCTTCACCGGACCGAACTTCTTTTCCTGAAGCACGAACACACCCAGGCTGCGGGTACCGGTATCGGGCACGAAGGCTTCTTCGCCCTGTGCGCCGAAATCGCTGTTGCCGAACTGCAGGCCGAACGCGCCATCCCAGCCGCCGATCTGTTCCTGTGTGGCTTCCAGGCGGCCTTCGATGCCGCGGTTGGTGAACCGGGTGGACGGCGTACCGGCTTCCAGCTCGGTGTGTTCGTAGTCGGTGTAGCCGGCACGCAGGTTGATGTTCTTCAGGAACGAGACCGGGTTGTAGATACCCGCCTTCATGTCGAAGCGGTTCTGCACCATGTCGATGCGCACGTCGTGCTCTTCGCCTTCTTCCTCTTCGTCGCCATGGTCGTGATCGTGGTCATGGTCGTCGTCGGCATGCACATGTGCGCCGTTGGGAATGCCGTAGTTGGTGCGGTAGGTGCTGGCCGAGGCACCGAAGAAGCCGCCTTCGCCCAGCCAGGTCGCGCCGACCGCGCCGGCGCGGGTGCGGATGGAGCTGTTGTCGAGACGGCCCCGGCGCGGTTCGTCCGCATCGGCCTCGTCATGGTCGTGACCGCTGTGGTCTTCCAGGCTGTCCACCACGGCGTAGCCGGGGATGCGGTAGTCGTCGCCGTTTCGGACCAGGCCGTCCACGTGCATCACCCAGTTGCCGTTGACGCCGTCGAGGCGGAACATGCCGCTCCGTTCGTCATTGACCGAATTGCCGCGCACTTCGGCCCGACCGCTGAGCGGGCGCTCCGGCAGTTCGCTGGCGATGCGGCCGTCGACCACGTTCACCGCGCCGCCGATGGCACCGCTACCGAACAGGAGGGTGGCCGGGCCTTTGAGCACTTCGATCTGGTCGGCCAGGAACGGTTCGATGCTGGTGGCGTGGTCAGCGCTGACCGTGGACGCATCCATGTTGCCGACGCCGTTGGCCAATACCTGCACGCGCGGGCCCTCCTGCCCGCGGATGATCGGGCGGCCCACGCCGGGGCCGAAGTAGGTGGTCTGCACGCCGGGCAGCTTGGCCACGGTTTCGCCGAGCGTACCGGCCTTCTGTTCGTCCAGGCGCTCACCGGACAGCACCTCGACCGGGCGCGCGAGCGACTCGGCGTCGCCCTGCAGCGGCGAGGCGGTGACCTTGACGGTGGACAGGTCGGTCAGGTGGCGATCGCTGTGGCCTTCGTCGGCGGCGAGGGCCAGGGAGGGCATCAGAGCGGTGGCGAGCGCAAGGGAAAGCGCGTGCGGGGCAAGCAGGGAGCGGGGGGAGCGCATGGAGAAGGTCCGTCAGTTGTATTGTTACAATGTATCAATGGCCGGGCGCACTGAACCTGGGGTGCCGGGCTTCACAACGCGGTGTTGTGCGGGTGGAACGTCCGGCGCAGGTTCGCGTCGGGATTGATGTTATATTATTCCATATCGGATTGCCGACCCTGCTGGAAGTCATGCCCCTGTTCGCCCGTCTTCGTCATCTGCTTGATCGTTTTGGTGCCACCGGCTCGCTGCTGTGCGCGGTGCACTGTGCGGTGCTGCCGATCCTGCTGGCGGCCGCGCCTTCGCTGGGCATGTCGGTGTGGCTGGGCGACGGGGTGGAGCTGGCGTTGGTCAGCTTCGTGACCCTGCTGGGTCTGTTCAGCCTGGTGTGGGGTTATCGCCGCCATGGCGCGCTGCGCGCGCTGGGTTTCCTCGTGCCGGGCCTGGTGGCGCTGTGGGCGGGCCTGCTTTACGACCCGCTGCATCATGCGGCCGTGCCGCACGCGGTGGTGATGACCCTGGGCGGCGTGCTGGTCGGCGTGGCCCATCTGGTGAACCTGCGGTTGAACCACGGCCATGTCCATGACGCGAGCTGCGCGCACTGACAGCGGGGCCGGGCTCTACTCGGCACCTGATGCGGCAATCGGCGCTGTGTTAGGCTTTCAGATCGTGCGCGGGGGTGCCCGGAAGGGCAGGCCCGCCGAACCCGTGCCAGCACGGGGTAATCAGAATTCAGACTTGAGGAGTTGACGACATGGGTAAGGGTGACCGCAAGACCGCCAAGGGCAAGCGCTACAACGCCAGCTACGGCAATTCGCGCTCGCACAGCGTGAGCAAGGTGGCCGTGGGCGCTGCCGCGCCGGTCGCCAAGAAGACCGTGGCCAAGGCCCCGGCAAAGAAGGCCGTCGCCAAGAAGGCTGTGGCCAAGGCCAGCTGATCCATTCAGCGCCTGGTAGAAAAAACGCGGCGCTTGCGCCGCGTTTTTTTTGGGGTCGTTCCCTGCGCGTAGAGCCGGGCTCTGCCCGGCTGCGGTGGCTCTTCGGCGAACAGCCGGTGCGCAGCGGTTCCCGTG
>JAEWLO010000026.1 GCA_023457475.1 Pseudomonadota bacterium
GGCTCTGCCCGGCTGAACCGCGACATTCCGTCACCTCAAGACCCCCTCACGCAAGCCGATACCGGACAAATGGACAGACTCAGCCTCATCGGACTATTTCTCGCCCTGGCCTCGCTGGTCGGCGGCAGCATCC
The DNA here is from genome assembly GCA_023457475.1 of Pseudomonadota bacterium. Lineage (GTDB taxonomy): Bacteria > Pseudomonadota > Gammaproteobacteria > Xanthomonadales > Xanthomonadaceae > Stenotrophomonas. Next base: position 134 of record JAEWLO010000026.1, read on the forward strand.
TCAAGGGTGCGGGTCTGGCGTCGCTGTGGTCCCCGGCCGCCTTCGTCATCGTCATCGTCGGCACCGCCGCCGCCATCCTGCTGCATACCTCCCCGGCCGTGTTCAAGCACGCGTTCAAGATCGTGCGCTGGGTGATCCGCCCTCCCGGCAGCGACCGCCAGGAGTTGATCCGCCAGATCGTGGAGTGGAGCAACATCGCCCGTCGCCAGGGCCTGCTCGGCCTGGAAGCCCAGGTCGACGCCCAGGACGACCCGTTCCTGCGCAAGGGCCTTCAACTGCTGGTGGACGGCGTGGAGCCGGAAACGATCCGGCACATGCTGGAAATCGAACTCAGCAACCAGGAACACCAGGACCTCGCCGCCTCCAAGGTGTTCGAGGGAATGGGCATCTACGCTCCGACGCTGGGCATCATCGGTGCGGTACTCGGGCTGATTGCGGTGATGAAGAACCTGGCCGACCCCAGCAAGCTCGGCCACGGCATCGCGGCGGCCTTCACCGCCACCATCTACGGCATCGCCTCGGCCAATCTGCTGTTCCTGCCGGTCTCGGCCAAGCTCAAGAGCGTGATCCACCACAACACCCGCGACCGCGAAATGATCATCGAAGGGCTGATCTCCATCGCCCAGGGTGAGAATCCGCGCAACATCGAAACCAACCTGTCGGGATTCCTGCACTGACATGGCGCGCCGCAAAGCCCACGAAGAGCATGCCAACCATGAGGCCTGGGCGATTCCCTACGCCGACCTCATGACGCTGCTGCTTGCCTTCTTCGTGGTCATGTACGCCATCTCCTCGCTCAACGAAGGCAAGTACCGGGTCATGGCCGATGCCCTGACCACCGCCTTCGGTGGCGCGCCGCGCACCATCAATCCCGTCCAGGTGGGCAACCAGCAGGTCCAGGGCGGCGGCTGGGACAGTCCCTCGGTGATCAAGGCCGGTACCCGCGTCGGCCCCTCCGCGCCGGCTCCCACCAATGACCCGACCCTGCTGCCGGCGATGGCCTCGCAGATGCGCATGCCCATCTCGGTGCACGACAGCGACCAGCTGCAGAGAGCGGAACGCCAGCTCAACACCATTGCCGACCGTCTCACCGCTTCGCTGGCCCCGCTGATCGAACGCGGCATGATCACCGTGCGCCGCACTGAACTGTGGATCGAGGTGGAGATCAACAGCGACATCCTGTTCGCGACCGGTTCCGCTTCGCTGGATGTCCACGCGCGCCAGACCTTGTCCACGCTGGCAGCGGTCCTGCGCGACACCCCCAACGGTGTGCGCGTGGAAGGCCATACCGACGACGTGCCGATCGCCACGGCGCTGTTTCCGTCGAACTGGGAACTCTCCGCGGCACGTGCGGCCAGCGTGGTGCATCTGTTCGCAGACCAGGGCCTGACCCCGTCGCGCCTGGCGATGGTCGGCTACGGCCAGTTCCGTCCGCGCGAAGACAACACCAGTGCCGAAGGCCGTAACCGGAACCGTCGGGTGATGGTCATCATCCTGGCCGACACCGCGCAGAGCATGGACCCGCTGGGGGCCCAGCTCACCGCCGCGGCAGACGCTGCGGCCGCACCGGCAGCCGCCACAGCGGCCCGTGCTCTCAAACCTCTTGTACCGGTGCAGTTGCCACCGGTGCCGGCCGGCAGCCGCGTAGGCGCCGCCGTTCCCCCTGCAATGAAGGAGTGAACCGATGCGTATCTGGGCAATTGCCAATCAGAAGGGCGGCGTGGGCAAGACCACCACCACCCTCGCCCTCGGCCGCGGCCTGGCCGCGCTCGGCCATCGCGTGCTGCTGGTCGACCTCGACCCGCACTCCTCGCTGACCCGCGCCTTCGGCGTACCGCTGGACCCGCCGCCGGCCGGCGTGCTCGAGCTGTTCGCGACCCCGCCGGCCGAACTGGCCAGCCTGGCCCGCGGCACCGACATTCCCGGACTGGACTTTGTCTGCGCGCAGGCCGCACTGGCCACGCTGGAACGACGCAGCGCCAACACGCCCGGCCTGGGCCTGGCCCTGCAGAATGCGATGGCCCGCCACCAGGGCCAGCACGACTACATCCTGCTCGACTGCGCGCCGACCCTGGGTCTGCTGATGATCAATGCGCTGGCCGCAGCCGATCGCCTGATCATTCCGACGCAGGCCGAGCCGCTGGCGTTGCACGGCCTGGACGGCATGGTCCGCACCGGCGAAATGGTGGAGCGCTCGCGCCGCCGCCCGTTGCCCATGAGCATCCTGCCGACCCTGTTCGACCGCCGCACCCGCGCCGGCAACGAAACCGTGCGCGAGATGCAGGACCGCCACGGTCACCGCGTGTGGGAAGACGCCATTCCGGTGGACACCCGCATCTGCAATGCCGCCAGCCTCACCGTACCTGCGCAGTCGGAGGACTATCCGGGCCGAGGCCTCGCCGCCTACCGCCGCGCGCTGGAATGGATCCTCGCCGACGACGCACAGCAGATGGAGCGCGCCGCATGAGTACTCCCGGCGTGCTCGACGACTATCTGGAAGAACTGCTCGGCGACATCGCGCCAGCGGCGGGGAACGACACCGTCGACGTCGCACCCACGACGGGTGACGCCGCCGTTCACGCGGAACCCCACCTTGCCCCGGCGTTCGACTCCCCGACGGCTCCCGGCGCACCGGCCAACCTGGCGCTTCTGGACGAGCTGATGAACGACCCGGCCTTCGGTCCCGTCGAAACGCCGTCGGTCGCATTCGAGACCCCGACCTCGCCCGGCGCGCCGGCCAACCTGGCGCTGCTGGACGAACTGATGAACGACCCGGCGTTCGGCCCGATCGAGACGCCTTCCACCGCCTTCGACACCCCCACCTCACCCGGGGCACCGGCCAACCTGGCGCTGCTCGATGAGCTGATGAACGATCCGGCACTGGGTCCGGCCGAGCCGCGCGCGGACTGGAGCGATCTGCCCGACGAGGCGCTGCACGACGCGCCGCCCGTCGCGCCACCGGCACCGGTCGTGGCCGCCCCCGCCGCTCCGCCCCGGCCTGCAC
>JAEWLO010000027.1 GCA_023457475.1 Pseudomonadota bacterium
ACTTGGTCAGGATCAGCTTGTCGTTGCTGGTATGGCGCAGGCGATAGAAACGGTCACCGTGCTGGATCAGGATCTCGCGGCGACCCTTGAGCAGGGCCTCGCTGTCGATGACCTCTTCGGCAGGCACCGCACGGACAGGGCGGTCGCGGAGGGTCAGCGTTTCGGGGCGCAGCAGTACAGCAGCTTGAGTGTTCATTCGTCTGGACTCGTGCGTGGGACGAGTCAAATGATAATGATTCTCACTCGACAATCAACAACCATTCTCATATTCATAGACGCGGCCTATGAACGGGTTCATGTTTGTTCACAATCGGAGCGTAGAGCCACGCCCTGCGTGGCTGCTTTCGTTCCGACACCGCGAAGCCACGCAGGGCGTGGCTCTACGTCGGAATATCGAGCACCGCGAAGCCCCGCAGGGCGTGGCTCTACGTCGGAATGTCGAGCACAGCGAAGCCACGCAGGGCGTGGCTCTGCACCGGGTCAGGCGAATACCGCTTCCACCCTCGCCCAGTCGACGGCTTCCAGCCGGACCTCCAGCGCGCGCAGGTTCTGCTCCAGCTGCCCCACCCGGCTCGCTCCCAGGATCACACTGGACACGTTCGGGTTGCGCAGGCACCAGGCAATGGCCAGCTCGGCCGGGGAATAACCCAGCTCACCCGCCAGCGCGGTATACGCCCGCACCTGCGCCAGTCGCTTGTCTCCGTCATCGCCCAGCACCAGCTCGCGCAGCCAGCCCATCTGCTCCTGGCCCAGGCGCGAACCCGGTTCCATGCCGGCGTTGTGCTTCCCGGTCAGCAGGCCCGAGGCCAGCGGCGAGAAGATCGTGGTGCCCAGGCCCGGGTCGGCATACAGGGGCGCGTATTCCTGCTCCACCCGCTCCCGGTGCAGCAGGTTGTACTGCGGCTGTTCCATTGACGGCAGGTGCAGGTGATGTGCACGGGCGAAGTCCACCGCCTCCTGGATCTGCGCGGCCGACCACTCCGAGGTCCCCCAGTACAGCACCTTGCCCTGTCGGATCAGGGTATCCATCGCCAGCACGGTTTCGCTGATCGGCGTTTCCAGGTCCGGGCGATGGCAGTAGTAAAGGTCCAGGTAGTCCACCCGCAGCCGCTTGAGCGCGGCGTGGCAGGCATCGGTCACGTGTTTGCGCGACAGGCCATGCTGGGTGGGCCGCGGATCGTCCACCGCGCCGAAAAACACCTTGCTGGACACGCAGAAGCCATCGCGCGGCAGGCGCAGGTCGGCGATCACGTCACCCATCACCTGCTCGGCCTTGCCACGGGCATAGCCTTCGGCGTTGTCGAAGAAGGTGATGCCATGGTCCCAGGCGGTCGCCACCAGGTTCCGGGCCTCGTCGCGGCCGATCTGGTCGCCGAAGGTGACCCAGGCCCCGAAGGACAAGGCGGAAAGCTTCAGGCCGGTCGAGCCCAGGCGGCGGTAGTGCATGCGAGTCTCCTGCGGAAAACGGGGGTCCAGGCCACGCGGCGTAGCTGAACGATTCAACCCAGTTTAGCCGCCAAACCGGCCAGAACCGTTGGGGATCCTTGCCCGATCGCGGCCGATCGCCCCCGCAGGACCGCTTTTCCTTGCCCCGCCCCGGCCACCACTATAGGCTTCCCGTTTTTCGCGGTGCCCCCGGGGGGCTCATCTCATGGTCGAAGGTTTGGGCAGGATCGGCTTCGGCCTGTTTGGTCTCGTGGTGCTGGTCGGCATCGCCTGGTTGTTCTCCAACAACAAGCGCTCGGTGGACTGGCGGCTGGTGGTCACCGGCATCTCCCTGCAGATCGCGTTCGCCGCGCTGGTGCTGCTGGTGCCGGGCGGCCGCGATGTGTTCGATGCGCTGGGCAAAGGCTTCGTCAAGGTGTTGAGCTTCGTCAACGAAGGCTCCAGCTTCATCTTCGGCAGCCTGATGAACACCGAACAGTACGGTTTCATCTTCGCCTTCCAGGTGCTGCCCACCATCATCTTCTTCTCCGCGCTGATGGGCGTGCTGTACCACCTCAACGTGATGCAGGCGATCGTGCGCGTGATGGCCTGGTCGATCACCAAGGTCATGCGCGTCTCCGGCGCGGAAACCACCAGCGTGTGCGCCAGCGTCTTCATCGGCCAGACCGAAGCACCGCTGACCGTGCGCCCGTACATCGCCAAGATGACCCAGTCCGAGCTGATCACCATGATGATCGGCGGCATGGCCCACATCGCCGGCGGCGTGCTCGCCGCTTACGTGGGCATGCTCGGCGGCAGCGACCCGGTGCAGCAGGCCTTCTACGCCAAGCACCTGCTGGCCGCCAGCATCATGGCCGCCCCGGCCACCATGGTCGTGGCCAAGCTGCTGGTGCCTGAAACCGGCACGCCGCTGACCCGTGGCACGGTCAAGATGGAAGAGGAGAAGACCTCCAGCAACATCATCGACGCCGCGGCGGCCGGTGCCGGCGACGGCCTCAAGCTGGCCCTGAACATCGGCGCGATGCTGCTGGCCTTCATCGCACTGATCGCGCTGCTGAACGCGCCGCTCACCTGGTTCGGCGAAATCTCCGGACTGCAGGCCCTGCTGGGCCGCCCGACCGACCTGTCGACCCTGTTCGGCTACCTGCTGGCCCCGATCGCCTGGGTGATCGGCACCCCGTGGGCGGATGCCACCACCGTGGGCTCGCTGATCGGCCAGAAGGTCGTGCTGAACGAGTTCGTCGCCTACTCGGAGCTGTCCCGGATCGTCAACGGCCAGGTGGCGGGAGTGGCGCTTTCGGATGAAGGCCGGCTGATCGCCACGTACGCCCTGTGCGGTTTCGCGAATTTCAGCTCCATCGCGATCCAGATTGGTGGTATTGGTGGTCTGGCCCCGGAGCGCCGCCACGACCTGGCCAAGTTCGGCCTGCGTGCGGTGCTGGGCGGCACGATCGCCACCTTCATGACGGCGACCATCGCCGGCGTGCTGACGCATTTCAGCTGATATCGGTTCCAGCGCAATACTTTCAGAGAAACAAACTTTATGAGCAGCACCGTTGTCGTTGTCGGTTCCTTCAACGTGGATCACGTCTGGCGTTGCGAGTCGCTCCCGGCCCCGGGTGCGACCATTGCCGGCCGCTACAGCACCGGCCCCGGCGGCAAGGGCTTCAACCAGGCCGTGGCCGCCCGCCGGGCCGGCGCGGCGACCACCTTCCTGTGCGCGCTGGGCGATGACGCCGGCGGTGCCATGGCCCGCGGTCTGGCCCGGCAGGACGGCTTCGAGCTGACCGCCGAAGCCAGCACCGAACCCACGGGCACCGGTGGCATCTACGTCGACGCGCGTGGCCGCAACACCATCGTCATCGGCCCGGGCGCGAACGCCGCGCTGAGCACCGGTTTCATTGAACAGCAGCGGGCGCTGCTGGGCGGTGCCAAGGTCGTACTGGCACAGCTCGAGTCGCCGGTGGAAACCATCGAAGCCGCGCTGGCCATCGCCCGCGAAGGCGGTGCCACCACCGTGCTCAACGCCGCCCCGGCCGACGCCCCGTCCAGCATCGGCCTGCTCAAGCTGGCCGACGTTCTCACCCCGAACGAAACCGAGTTCGCCGCCCTGCTCGGCCGCCATGTCGGCGAGCGGATCGACGCGGACAACGTGGCCGCCCTCGACGGTGCCAGCCTGCACGCCCTGTGCCGCAAGCTGGTCGGCAACGGCACCGTCGTCGTCACCCTCGGCGCGGTCGGCGTGTTCGTCTCGCATGACGAAGACACCCTGCGCGGCGACACCCAGCCCTACTACCGCGTGGGTGCCGAACAGGTGCAGGTGGCCGACACCACCGGTGCCGGCGACGCGTTCAACGGGGCGCTGGTCGCCTCGCTGGCGCAGGACCCGGCAGCTCCGTTTGCCCGCCACGTGCGTTTCGCCAACCAGTTCGCCGGCCGTTCCACCGAAAAGGAAGGCGCGGCCGCCGCCATGCCGCATTTCACGCCCGCCGACGCGTAACGCAGCGTTCCGGGGCCCGTCCGGCCCGGTCACGCCAGGGCCGGGCGCGCGTTTACAATGCGCTCCATGCAGATCGGCCCCTACACCATTGCCCCGAACGTGGTGCTCGCCCCCATGGCGGGCGTCACCGACAAGCCTTTCCGCCTGCTGTGCAAACGGCTGGGCGCGGGGCTGGCCGCCTCGGAGATGACCATCTCCGATCCCCGCTTCTGGAACACCCGCAAGTCCATCCACCGCATGGACCATGCCGGGGAACCCGCCCCCATCAGCGTGCAGATCGCCGGCACCGAGCCGCAACAGCTGGCCGACGCCGCGCGCTACAACGTCGACCACGGCGCGCAGATCATCGACATCAACATGGGCTGCCCGGCCAAGAAGGTCTGCAACGCCTGGGCCGGCTCCGCGCTGATGCGCGATGAACACCTTGTCGCGCGCATCCTTACCGCCGTGGTCGGCGCGGTCGACGTACCGGTCACCCTGAAGATCCGCACCGGCTGGGACTGCGACCACCGCAACGGCCCGCGCATCGCCCACATCGCCGAAGACAGCGGCATCGCCGCGCTCGCCGTGCACGGCCGCACCCGCGACCAGCACTACACCGGCACCGCCGAGTACGAGACCATCGCCGCGATCAAGGCCGCCCTGCGCATTCCGGTGATCGCCAACGGCGATATCGACTCACCGCGCAAAGCCGCGCGCGTGCTTGCCGAAACCGGCGTGGACGCGGTGATGATCGGCCGTGCCGCACAGGGTCGGCCGTGGATCTTCCGCGAAGTCGCCCATTATCTGGCGACCGGCCAGGAGCTGCCGCCACCGGACATCAGTGAGGTCCGCGACATCCTGCTGGGCCACCTGCACGATCTCCACGCCTTCTATGGCGAGGCGCAGGGGGTGCGCATCGCACGCAAACACCTGGGCTGGTATGCCAAGGACCGGCCGGAGAACGCCGCCTTCCGTGCGGTGGTCAACCGCGCCGAGGATGCCGCCCAGCAGATTGCCCTCACCAGCGACTACTTCGACGCCCTCGCGGCCGGCGCACCCTTGCCGTCCGCCGCGTAGCGC
>JAEWLO010000028.1 GCA_023457475.1 Pseudomonadota bacterium
TTGCGGGACCGTAGAAAACATGGATGTTTTCTACGAGCCCCCATGGATGGGTTTACGTGCGTGTCCCTTCGGGGGCCACCCGCCGGACGCCCAGCACGGATGAATCAAAACGCTGCTCTTTGCGCAGCGAAATCACCGCCCCGCCATCTCCGCCTCGATCTCGTCCGCGCTGCGTGCCAGGCCCTCGGTCAGCACACGGTGGCCGTCTTCGGTGATCAGCACGTCGTCTTCGGTGCGGATGCCGATACCCCGCCAGCGGGCGTCGACGCTGCGGTCGTCGGGGCTGATGTACAGACCGGGTTCGATGGTGAACACCATGCCCGGTTCGAGCAGGCGCGAGTCGCCCGCCAGTCGGTAGTCGCCTACGTCGTGCACGTCCAGGCCCAGCCAGTGGCCGGTCTTGTGGCGGTAGAAGCGCTGGTAGTGGCCCTGGACGATGTTTTCTTCCAGGTTGCCCTGCAGCAGTCCGAGCCGCAGCAGCCCTTCGGTCAACGTATTCACCGCAGCGAGATGACCCGCTTCGTACGGCATGCCCGGACGTGCCTGGGCGACGGCCGCGGCCTGCGCCGCGCCGACCAGGTCGTGCAGCGCCCGCTGCTCGGCGGTGAAGCGGCCATTGACCGGGAAGGTGCGGGTGATGTCACTGGCATAACCTCGGTACTCGGCACCGGCGTCGATCAGGACCAGGTCGCCGTCCGCGCTGCGCGCGTTGTTGCCGCGGTAGTGCAGGATGCAGCCGTTGGCACCGGTACCGACAATGCTGCCGTAAGCCGGCCAGGCGTCATTCGCGCGGAATTCGCGTTCGAGGTCGGCCTGCAGTTCGTATTCGAAGATACCCGGACGCGCGACCCGCATCGCGGTGCGGTGGGCCTGCACGGTAATGTCGGCGGCGCGCTGCATCAGCGCGATCTCCGCCGGTGATTTGAACAGGCGCTGTTCGTGCAGCAGGTGACCCAGTTCGAGAAACTCGTGCGGCGGCTGCGCACCGTGGCGCACCTGCGAACGCACACGGTTCACCCAGCCGATCAGCTTGAGGTCGAACTCGGCATCGCGCCCGAAGTGGTAGTACACCCGCGACCGGCCTTCCAGCAGGCCGGGCAGGATGTCGTCGAGGTCGTCGATGGGATAGGCATCGTCCATGCCGAAGGCGGACACGGCCCCTTCCTGCCCGGCACGCGCGCCGTCCCAGGCTTCGCGCTCGGCGTCGCGCTCACGGCAGAACAGGATGACCTCGCCGTGGCGGCGGCCCGGAATGAGCACCAGCACCGCCTCCGGTTCCGGGAACCCACTGAGATACCAGAAGTCCGAGTCCTGCCGGAACGGGTAATGCGTGTCCAGGCTGCGCACGCGTTCGGCGGCCGCAGGCAACACCAGGATGGCATCGTCGCCGGCCATCTCCATGAGCTGCTGGCGGCGGTGTCTGTATTCGTCGGCGGTGATTCCGGTCAGTGCGTGCAGATCCATGTCAGTTCAGGCGCTGCCGGTGGCGCGCACCCATCACGCAGTCGCCGTGCAGCAACAGCACGGCCACGCGCACGAATTCTTCGATCTCGGCCAGCGCGTCTTCATCGTCGTCGTTGCCGCTTTCGAAATCTTCCACGGTCACCTGCGCCAGTTTGGCAAGGTCGGTCAGCGCTTCCTCGCCCTCTTCGGAAAGAGTGGGCCGGTTGCCCCCCGCCCCCAGCCCGAAACCACCCAGGAAGGCGCGTGCCCACGCAAACAGGGCATCAGCCTGTGCCGTGGTATCGCCGTCATCCGTCAGCAGCAGCTCAAACGCGAAGTCGCGGTCCTCCAGCTGGGCCACGCTCGCCTCCAGCAGCTGGTGCAGGGTGCCACCCTCCTCCACCGGCGGCAGGTTGTCGTCGGCCAGCACCCGCGCCGGCCATTCGCGCACGGCCGCGCCGCCAGCCGACAGCCAGCCGCACAGGCCGCCGTGCAGCTCGGCCGCGCTGGCTCCCAGGCCGAGGGCCTGGCTTGCCTGGGTTACGTCTTGGACAGTCGGAAGTTCGGTCATTTTGAGCTCGATCACACCACGGGTTGGCAGTTTCACAGTGTAGCAATCCACAGGTAGCGGCCGGGGCGGCGCGTGCGCTATCGTGCAGGGCATGGAACCCTCCGATGCCATCGCCCAGTTACAGGCTTTCGCCGCCCGGGTGGAGGCGTTGCTGGAACGCAACCAGCGCCTGGCCGAGGAGAACCGCAGCCTGCGCCACCAGCAGGAACAGCTGGTGAACGAACGCTCCCAGCTGCTGGCCAAGAACGAGCAGGCCCGTTCCCGCGTGGAAGCGATGATCGTCCGGCTCAAGTCCCTGGAGCAGCACACATGAGCCAGACCGAACCGGTCAGCGTCCGCATCCTGGACCGTGAATACACCGTGGGTGTCGGCGCGGAGGAACGTGAAAGCCTCACGGCCGCCGCCCGGCTCCTGGACGCGAAGATGCGCGAGATCCGCGGCAGCAACCGCATGGCCGCCGTGGACCGCGTGGCGGTGCTGGCGGCGCTGAATCTGGCGCACGAACTCCAGCAGCTGCGTGACGAGCATGCAAAACAGGCCGTGGCCCTGCAGCAGACCCTGACCGACCTGAACAGGCGTTTGGACCGCGCGTTCGACGGTTGAGCCGCGGGGGGCCGTTGACACGCATGGCATGTCACTACGCGGCCGGCGCGCCGGGGTCTGAATTGGCGCGTAACCCGGCCGACGAACGGGACTGGCCGAAACCGGGGCGTTGGCTATAATGTCCCTGCGTTCTCTGCTGTGAACGACGGCGTGTGCAAACATTCGCCTTGTCCCTTAAGTACGACCACGGGTGCGCGACGACGCCGGGAGTGCAGGTCCGCCTTGCAGCGGGAAGCCCGATGGAGTCCCAGCGTACCCACTTGAACCCCGGGTTCAAGGTCGTTTCGCACGCATCGTCACCGCGGAGAATGCAGTATTCCTGCAAGAGCGACGTTCCACTGGAGCGTCGCTCTTGTTTTATCCGTCGCCCCGGAACCAGGCATGACCGACCCGCGCTCCGCACTGCGTCAGCAGCTGCGCCAACGCCGCCGAGACATTCCCCCCGCGCAGCGGATCGCCGCCGCCGAAACGCTGGCCGATGCGCTGTTGGCCTTGCCCTTCGCGCCACCACAGGGTTTCGTGGCCGGCTACTGGGCGCTGGACGGGGAGATCGCGCTGCACCGCTGGCAGATGCGCCTGCCCGACGCCCTCACCTACTGCCTGCCGATCCTCGTCGATGATGTGCTGCGCTTTGCGCCGTGGCGACCAGGTCAGCCAGTGTCTGCCAACCGCTATGGCATTCCCGAACCGGATGTCGCGGCAGAGGACACGCTTTCCGCCGAACAGATGACGCTGGTGGTGGCCCCCTTGGTGGGCTTTGATGCGCAGTGCCGTCGGCTGGGCATGGGGGGCGGCTGGTATGATCGCAGCTTCGCATTCCGCCACACGCGCCCTGCCCCGCCCTGGCTGGTCGGCGTGGGCTTCGCGGCGCAGGAGGCCGATGGCCTGCCGGTGCAGCCGTGGGACGTGGCCGTGGATGCGATCTGCACCGAAACCGCCACCTTTCTTCCCCGATAGATTCCCCGCATGACCGCACGCAAGCGCTACTGGCTGATGAAGTCCGAACCGGACGCCTTTTCCATCGATGACCTGAAGAAGGTCGGCCAGGAACCCTGGAACGGCGTGCGCAACTACCAGGCGCGCAACTTCATGCGCGATGGCATGCAGGTCGGCGACGGCATCCTGTTCTACCACTCCAACACCAAGGTGCCCGGCATCGTGGGCATCGCCACGGTGGCCACCGAAGCCTACCCGGACGAGACCCAGTTCGACCCGGCGTCGGACTATTACGACCCCAAGGCCAGCCGCGAAGAGCCGCGCTGGGTCCTGGTGGACGTGGCCTTCGAGCGCACGTTGAAGCAGGTGATCGCGCTGGACGAGATCAAGCTGCATGCCGAAGCGCTGGGCGAAGGCTTTCCGCTGGTGGCCAAGGGCAACCGCCTTTCCGTGTTCCCGGTGACCGCCGCGCAGTGGAAGCTGCTGCTGTCGCTGGAAAAGAAATCCTGACCTTCCTCTCGAGAACTCCCATGTCCGAAGCCAAGCGCCTGGCCGCCGAAAAAGCCCTGGAATACGTTGAAGACGGCATGATCGTCGGGGTCGGCACCGGCTCCACGGTGGCCTACTTCATCGACGGCCTGGCCCGCATCAAGCACCGCATCAAGGCGGCGGTGTCCAGCTCCGATCAAAGCACCGCGCGGCTCAAGCAGCACGGGATCGAGGTGATGGAGCTGAACCATACCGGCAATCTGTCCCTCTACGTGGACGGGGCCGATGAGTGCGACGGCAACAAGTGCCTGATCAAGGGCGGCGGTGCCGCCCTGACGCGGGAGAAGATCATCGCCGAGGCCAGCGAGCGCTTCGTCTGCATCATCGATCCCAGCAAGCAGGTGCCGGTGCTGGGCCGCTTCCCGTTGCCGGTTGAAGTGATTCCGATGGCGCGCAGCCTGGTGGCCCGGTGCATCATGGACATGACCGGTGGCCAGCCGACGTGGCGCGAAGGCGTGGTGACCGACAACGGCAACCAGATCCTGGACATCCACCATCTGCAGATCACCGACCCGGTGAAACTGGAGCGCGAGCTCAACCAGTTGCCGGGCGTGGTCTGCGTGGGTCTGTTCGCGCGCCGCCCGGCCGACGTGGTCATCGTCGGCGGTGAACCGCCGATCGTCCTGTAACCCCAACCCGAGGAACCCGGTATGCCCGCTTCGTCCCTGCTGCGCCTGCTGCTGCCATTGCTGATGGTGTTCTCGTTGTCGGCCTGCGCCAGTGGTGGGGCCCGCCACTGGGTGGAAGTGGGCGGTGCCCGCTACCAGGTGGAACTGGCCACCAACGACGAGGCCCGCGCGCGCGGGCTGATGTTCCGCGACCAGATGGCCGAGGACCACGGCATGCTGTTCATCCATGACCGTGAGGAGCTGCAGGCGTACTGGATGAAGAACACCCGGCTGGCGCTGGACATCCTGTATTTCGACGACCAGCGCCGGCTGGTGAGCCAGCAGCGCGACGTACCGCCCTGCTCTGCCGGCGACCGCTGCCCGCCCTACCCCAGCAGCGGGCCGGCCCGCTACGTGCTGGAACTGAATGCAGGGCAGGCGCAGAAGCTGGGACTGCAGGACGGCGCGGAGATGACCTTCGGCCCCGGTATCGAGTCGAAATAAGCGTTCACGGCGCGCCGCTTGAATCGCGGCGCGTTTGTCGCCAGTCTGTGGTCATGCAGGGGACGATCACATTGCCGGCGTGGGACAGCCTGGCCGAACTGGACGACGAGGCACTGCCGCTGTTGCCCACCGCGCTGCTGATCGCGCGCGACGAATACCCCGACCTTGACCCGGAGGTCTACAACGCCCGGGTACAGAGCCATGTGGATCACCTGCGCACCGAGGTGGAGACGCTGGAGCCGTTCCCGCTGAAGATCGCCGCGGTGAATCGCCACCTGTTCGACGAACTCGGCTATGGCGGCGACCACGGCGAGTATTACGACCCGCGCAACAGCTACCTCAACCAGGTGCTGGACCGCCGCCTGGGTAACCCGATTTCGCTGGCGCTGGTACAGATGGAAGTGGCGCGCCGGCTGGGCATTCCGCTGGACGGGGTGTCCTTTCCGGGTCATTTCCTTGTGCGGCTGCCGGTGGACGACGGCATGCTGGTGATGGATCCCTTCAATGGCGGCCGCCCGCTGGACGTGGACGAGCTGCGCGAGCGTGCGCGTTCACACCTGGGCGGCGAGGCACCGGACGACCAGGTCCTGGCCCAGATTCTCGACGCCGCACCGGCACGGGCGATCCTGATGCGCATGCTGCGCAACCTGCACGGAGTGTATGCCGAGCGAGGCGAATGGGACCGCGCCGCGCGCAGTGCCGACCGCCTGCTGAAGCTGGCTCCCGAGCAGGACGATGCCCTGCGCGACCGCGGCCTGGCCTACCTGCAGCTGGACCACCAGGCTGGCGCGCGACGCGACCTTGCGCTGTATCTGCAACGTAACGGCGACGCGACGGACGCGCCATGGGTGCGGGAGAAGCTGATCGAGCTGGGCGGGGCATCACCGCGGCTGCATTGAGCGCAGGTGCCGGGCAGAGCCCGATGCCACGCACCTGCGGTCAGTCCATCTCCACCATCTCGAAATCATCCTTGGTCACGCCACAATCCGGGCAGGTCCAGGTGTCGGGCACATCCTCCCAGGCGGTGCCCGGGGCGATGCCCTCTTCGGGCAGGCCGTCGGCCTCCTTGTAGATGAAACCGCAGACAACGCACATCCAGGTGCGGAAGGTGGTGGCAGCAGTGTCGCTCATCGGATAATCAGGTGCTGGGCAATACGGTTGACCGGCATTGTCCCACTCCCGCCGCGCTACCGGTAGCCATCGATGAACACCCCTGATTCCACTGCCACGCGTTCGCGTGGCGTGTACCTGATCACCCCCGACGAACCCGATACCGCCCGCCTGCTGGCACGGGTGGAGCCGCTGCTGGCCGCCGGCGCGACCTGGCTGCAGTACCGCAACAAGCAGGCCGACACCGCCCTGCGCCAGATCCAGGCTGCCGCCCTGCAGCCGGTGTGCGCCGGCCATGGCGTGCCGCTGATCATCAACGATGACGCCCGCCTGGCACAGGCCGTGGGCGCGGCCGGCGTGCACCTGGGCGCGGAAGACGGCGACATTGCCGCAGCCCGTGCCCTGCTGGGTCCGGACGCCATCATCGGGACCTCCTGCTACGACAGCCTCGAGCGTGCCCGTGCCGGTGCTGCTGCGGGGGCGAGCTACGTGGCCTTCGGAGCCTTCTTCCCTACCCGCACCAAAGTGACCTCCTTCCGTGCCTCCCCCGACCTGCTGCGGCAAAGCGCCGCACTGGGCCTGCCGCGGGTGGCGATCGGGGGCCTGACCCCGGACAATATGGGTCCGCTCATCGCCGCCGGGGCCGACCTGGTGGCCGTGGTCAGCGGCATCTTCGCCGCACCCGACCCGGTGGCCGCCCTGCGCGCCTGCCTCGCCCAGTTCCCGTCTTCCCAGGATCCTGCCGCATGAACCACGACCAGTCCCACGCCCTGTTCACCCGCGCACAGGCGCTGCTGCCCGGCGGCGTCAATTCGCCGGTGCGCGCGTTCAAATCGGTCGGCGGCGAGCCGTTCTTCGTCGAGCGCGCCGATGGCGCGTACCTGTACGACGTGGATGGCAACCGCTACATCGATTACGTGGGTTCGTGGGGCCCGATGATCGTGGGCCACAACCATCCGGCCGTGCGCCAGGCGGTGAAGCACGCCATCAACAACGGGCTGTCCTTCGGCGCGCCCTGTGCCGCCGAAGTCACCATGGCTGAAACGATCACCCGCCTGGTGCCCTCGTGCGAAATGGTGCGCATGGTCAACTCGGGCACCGAGGCCACGCTCTCCGCGATCCGTCTCGCGCGCGGGGCTACCGGGCGCAGCCGCATCGTCAAGTTCGAAGGCTGTTACCACGGCCACGGCGACTCGTTCCTGGTGAAGGCCGGCAGCGGCATGCTGACCTTGGGCGTGCCGACCTCGCCGGGCGTGCCGGCCGGATTGAGTGAACTCACGCTCACCCTGCCCTACAACGACTTCGACGCGGCCACCGCGCTGTTCGCCGAACAGGGCACGGACATCGCCGGGGTGATCATCGAACCGGTGGTGGGCAATGCCAACTGCATTCCGCCGCGCGACGGCTATCTGCAGCACCTGCGTGACCTCTGCACCCAGTACGGAACGCTGCTGATCTTCGATGAAGTGATGACCGGTTTCCGCGTGGCCCTGGGCGGGGCGCAGGCGCACTACGGCATCACCCCCGACCTGACCACGTTTGGCAAGAACATCGGCGGCGGCATGCCGGTAGGAGCCTACGGCGGTCGCCGGGACCTGCTGCAGCAGATCGCCCCGGCCGGCCCGATCTACCAGGCTGGCACGCTCAGCGGCAATCCAGTGGCGATGGCCGCCGGGCTGGCCATGCTGGAGCTGGTGCAGGAGCCCGGCTTCCATGACCGCCTCTCCGCAGCCAGCGCGCGCCTGTGTGCCGGCTTGGAGGCGGCCGCGGCCGATGCGGGCGTGGCGGTCACCACCAACCAGGTGGGTGCGATGTTCGGTCTGTTCTTCACCGACCAGACCGTGGAGACGTATGCCCAGGCGACGGCCTGCGACACCGCGGCGTTCAACCGGTTCTTCCACGCGATGCTGGAGCGCGGCGTGTTCCTGGCCCCTTCGGCGTACGAGGCCGGATTCCTGTCGAGTGCCCACGACGAGGCGGTGATCGACGCGACGATCGCGGCTGCGCGCGATGCGTTCAAGGTGGTCGCGGCCGGGTGATGCGAAGACCGCCACAGGGACACGCCATGCGTGTCCGCGCGTTCCGTGGCCCGGTGTAGAGCCACGCCCTGCGTGGC
>JAEWLO010000029.1 GCA_023457475.1 Pseudomonadota bacterium
TATTGATAACCGCCCATCACTTATGGACCGAGAAGGGGGATTTTCAATGTTGTCGATGTCGGATCGAATTCGCAGTGCACGGACCACGGCCGGACTGTCGCAGTCGCAGCTGGCCACGGAAGTCGGCGTGAAACGCAGCGCGGTCGCGCAGTGGGAAAGAAAGGGTGGAACCCACCCCAGCGTGTCGCATCTGGCACGCATTGCCGTGGTCGCCCATGTGCGTTTTGAATGGTTGGCGACGGGCCGGGGCTGTGGAAAGCCCGACGGCGAGGAGCTGGAGGTGACCCAGGCGAGCGCGGACTATGTGCGCAACGACCTGGAGGGGAACATTCTGTCGTTGGTGCGGCGGCTGCCGCCGCGCAAACGGCAGGTCGCACACGACATCATCGAGATGCTGGGTGCATGAAGCGCCGCGCGGTTGCGTTGGAACCAGGTTGAATACGACAGCCAGCGCTGGCGGACGCGAGGGGGTTCAGGCCGGCGCGTCGAGTGCAGCGCGTGCTGGGAGCGACCACTGGATGGGTGCCTGCCCATGGCGCTGCAGGTACTCGTTGGCGGCGGAGAAATGACCACAGCCCAGGAAACCGCGATGCGCCGACAGCGGCGACGGATGCGGAGCCTTGAGGACGCGGTGGCGGCGGGGGTCGATCACCTTGCCCTTCTGCTGCGCGTAACTGCCCCATAAGAGGAACACCAGCCCTTCGCGTTCGCGGTTGAGGGTGTCCACGACATGGTCGGTGAACCCTTCCCAGCCGCGTTTCTGGTGCGCACCGGCCTGCCCCTCTTCCACCGTGAGCACGGCGTTGAGCAGCAGGACACCCTGCCGCGCCCAAGGCAACAGGCAACCATGATCTGGCCGCGGGATGGCCAGATCGCGCTCCAGTTCCTTGTACATGTTGAGCAGCGAAGGCGGCACCGGAACCCCCGGCATCACCGAGAAGCTCAGGCCGTGCGCCTGGCCGCGACCGTGATACGGGTCCTGGCCGAGGATCACCACCTTGACCTGCTCGAAGGGCGTTGCGTCGAAGGCCGCGAAGATCTGCGGGCCGGGTGGGAACACCTGCGCGCCGGCGGCCTTGCGCTGGCGCAGGAACGCGGCGAGCTCACGCATTTCGGGCCGCAGCAGGTAGTCGCCGACACGTGCCTTCCAGCCCGGTTCAAGCTGGATGGCCGGTGCGTTTGCCTCGATCATCGCAGCACGGGGCGGTCGTTCAGGCGAGCCAGGCGCAGCTGGAACAACACCTTGGTCACCAGCAGTCGCTCCTCGATGGGCTTCTGCACCAGGTCATTCGCCCCGGATTGCAGCAGCCCCGACTGGTTGTGGGGATTTCCGTCGCCGGTCATCACCAGCACCGGCAGTCGGCGCTTGCCATAACCGAAGTCCACGCGCACGCGCTCGACCACATCGCGACCACTCAGTTCACCCTTGAGGGTGACGTCGGTCAGCACCAGGTCGATCCGGGTATTGCTGCGCCCCAGCGATTCGGCGGTGAGCAGCGCGAACGCCTCCTCCGCGGTCATCACGTGCAGTACGTTGAGACTCTGGCGTTCAAGCATGCGCTTGGTGGCTTCGGCCACCACGCGGCTGTCCTCGATGTAGAGGATGGTGGCACCGGGAATGGTTTCCGGCTGCACGTAACCCTTGATGAAGCTGGCCAGCGCTTCATGGCCGAGGGCCTTGTCGAAGTAGTCGGTGACGTATTCGGTGAAGCGGCGCTGCTCCAGATGCTGCTGGGCGTCGCCAGAGACCACGATGACCGGCACATAGGCCTGGCCGGCCGCTTCACGCACCAGGCGCGCCAGCGCCAGCCCGTCGCCGTCGCTGAGGGTCAGCGAGGTGGTGACCAGACTCACCGGACCGGCGTCCAGCGCCTGCCGGGCATCTTCGATGCAGGCGCAGCCGACGACTTCCACCTGTGGCAGCTCGCGCTGCAGCACGTCGGCGATGAGCTTGCGAACCAGCTTGGAGCCGTCGACCACCATCACCCGGGGGGCGGCGTCGACGAGGTGCTTGAGAGCTTGGGGGCGCATGCGGGCCTCAGGTTTCGGTCGGACGGGTCTGGCGCAGGAAGTGCCCTGTGACCAGCCACGCGCCCAGCCAGCCCAGCACGACAATGCCGACCAGCACGAGCGATGAATGCAGCAGATCGAGCCCGTGGAGCACGAACGGACTGCCATAACTGCGGGAGAGTTCGGCCAGCGGCGGACGCAGTGCCAGCCCGGCCACGCCGATCAGGCCCAGCGCGAGCGCGCCGGCCCCCAGGCCGTACCACGCGCCGAGGTACAGGAAGGGACGCCGGATGAACCCGTCGCTCGCCCCCAGCAGCTGCAGCACGCCGATTTCTTCGCGGCGGGACTGGATGTCCAGGCGGACCGTGTTGCCCACCACCAGCACGGCCCCCAGCCCCAGCAGGGCCGAAAGCACCTGTACCAGACGGGCACCGAAGCCAAGCCAGGCGTCCAGACGCTGACGCCAGAGCGCGTCGTGCTGGACCAGATCGGCCTGCGGCAGGCCCTGCAG
>JAEWLO010000030.1 GCA_023457475.1 Pseudomonadota bacterium
CCGTCCCACCGACGATTACACCCGCGCCATGCTGGCCCAGCTGCCGGGTGCGCAGCAGGCCCCGGCCAAGGTCCGCCGTGGCCCGGACGTGGACGATGTATCCAGCGCAAGCTTCATCCGCAGCCCGGATGCTCTGCTGGTGCGCGGCACCTACCTGCGCTGCGTGCTGGAAACCCGCATCATCACCGACGTGGCCGGCTTCACCTCGTGCCTGCTGACCGAGCCGGTGTACTCGATCAACGGCCGCAGCCTGCTTCTGCCGAAGGGCTCGAAGATCTACGGTGCCTACGGTGGCGGCCCGACCGGCAAGCGCGTGGAAGTGATCTGGGACCGCATCACCACGCCGAACGGGATCGATGTGGCGATGTCCAGCCCCGGTGTCGACCAGCTGGGCGGTGCCGGTCATCCAGGCGACTACAGCGCCCACTGGGGCAGCCGCATCGCCTCGGCGCTTATGATCAGCCTGATCGCCGACGCCTTCAAGTACGCAGCCGCCGAGCACGGTCCGGAAACCACCACGGTCACCAACAGCGGTCGTGAAATCCAGTCGCCCTATGAGAGCGCCACCGCGCGCAGCATGGAGCGCCTGGCCAATGAAGCCATGAGCGAGCGTCGCCCGCCCACGGTCACCATCAACCAAGGCACCGTGGTCAACGTGTACGTGGCGAAGGATGTCGATTTCTCCGACGTCCTGCCGATGCGGCGCTGACCTGTTGGAACAACCATGGACGCAGAAGTGGGCCCTGTAGCCGACGTCTCCAGTGAATTCCTGAAGTACCAGTACGAAGTGCTGGGTATTCACGAATACATGAGCTCGCCCGATGTGACGGAAATCTGCATCAACCGTCCGGGCGAAGTCTGGCTCGAAAAACGCGATGGCTGGCACCGTGTGGAAGTTCCCACGCTGACCTTCGAGCGTGCCCGCCAGTTCTGTACCGCCGTGGTCAACGAAAGCAACACCGGCCAACGCATCACCGATACCGACCCGGTGGTGTCGCTGACCTTCCCGACCGGCCAGCGTGCCCAGTTCGTCATTCCACCGGCATGCGACGCCGGCAAGGTTTCGATCACGATCCGTCTGCCGTCCAAGCACATGAAGACCCTGGAGCAGTACCAGGACGACGGGTTCTTCAACCAGATCCTCGAGCAGGGTGCCGCGCTGAGCGACCAGGACCAGGAGCTGCTTGCCCTGCGCCAGTCCCGCAACTACGCCGAGTTCTTCCGCAAGGCCGTGCAGTACCGCAAGAACATCGTGGTGTCCGGTGCCACCGGCAGCGGCAAGACCACCTTCATGAAGTCACTCGTTAACCACATTCCGGCCAACGAGCGTCTGGTCACCATCGAGGATGCGCGCGAGCTGTTCATCGCCCAGCCCAACGTGGTGCACCTGCTGTACTCCAAAGGGGGGCAGAGCGCCAGCAATGTCACCGCCAAGAGCTGCATGGAGGCCTGCCTGCGCATGAAGCCCGACCGCATCATCCTCGCCGAGCTGCGCGGCGACGAGGCGTTCTACTTCATCCGTAACTGCGCTTCCGGCCACCCCGGTTCGATCACCAGCTGCCATGCCGGCAGCCCGGAACAGACCTGGGACCAGCTCGGCCTGATGGTGAAGGCTTCGACCGAAGGCTCGGGCCTGGAATTTTCCGTGATCAAGCGCCTGCTGCAGATGACCATCGACGTGGTGGTCCACATCAAGGCCCATGCCGGCAGCCGTTACATCACCGGCATCGACTTCAACCCCGAACGTGCGCTGGCGCAGGCGCAGTAAGGAGAGGATGCAGATGCTGCCAGGACTTGAAGCAATGGCCTGCCCGGAAATGGCCGTGTCCATGGACGTGATGCAGCACGTGGTGAACGTGGAGTCGTCGCGCAATCCGTTCGCCATCGGTGTGGTCGGCGGCGCGCTGGTACGCCAGCCGAAGCAGCTGGATGAAGCGCTGGCCACGGTGCGCATGCTCGAAGAGAAGGGTTACAACTTCTCGGTCGGCCTGGCCCAGGTGAACCGCTACAACCTGGTCAAGTACGGGCTCGATTCCTACGAAAAAGCGTTCCAGCAGTGCCCGAACCTGCAGGCGGCCTCGCGCATCCTCGCCGAGTGCTACTCGCGGTCCGGCAACAACTGGGGCAAGTCCTTCAGCTGCTACTACTCGGGAAACTTCACCACGGGCTATCGTCACGGCTACGTGCAGAAAGTGTTCGCCTCGATCGCGCGGCAGCGGGGAACCCAGGTGGCGGCTGCGGACGGGGTGATGCCGATCGACGTGGTGAGCCGGGCGCAGCGCCGTGTGGTCGATGTCGCCCACCATCCTCAGTACACCAACGAGGCGCAGCGCGTGATCGGCAGCCGGGTGCAGGATGTCACCTCGCTGGCTCCGGCGCTCGCGCAGGCAGCCGTGGTTGACGATCCGGCGCGCGCCTACGAGGTCTATCCCTCCACCGGTGCCATGGTGCGCGGCGGGCTGGTACGTACCGCCGACGCAGCGCTGTCACGGGTGGTGATGAATGCACTCGACCAGGCGCTGCCGGCCTCCGCGCCGGTAGTGGCTGCGCCGGCACCTGAACCGGTCGCGCCGCAGGCCCCGCCGCACCTGCTGCAGCAAGGGGGGGCAGCTCCGGTCGTGGTACGCCCGTGGAATGAACGCAATGCACCGGCGGCGTTGCCGGCACAGGCCCCGCCTGCGCAGGCAATGCCGGTACAGAACATCCCCGCAGGGGATGCAGCCTTCGTGTTTTGACGAAGTAGCGGTACGGCCCGTCCCCCCGGGTGGGTCGATTCAGTCGTGTTAGACCATCACAAGGAAACCAAAATGAAGCGTACCAACCTCGATATCGCCCATGCCCAGCGCACGATGAAGACCCTGCTGATGGCCGTTGCCTTCGTCGCCGCGGTCTTCGTGCCGGACGTGTTCGCCCAGACCAACTTCGGCGGCACCGACAAGAAGGTGTGCGGCTTCTTTGACAACATCAACGGCCTGCTGAACATCGCCTCGATCGCCGTGGTCACCATCGCCGTCATCTTCGCCGGTTACCAGATCGCCTTCGCCCACAAGCGCATCAGCGACGTGGCTCCGATCCTGATTGGTGGCCTGCTGATCGGTGCGGCCGGTCAGATCGCCAAGATGCTGATCGGTGACACCAATTCCAGCTGCGGTGGCACTGCCACCACCGCCATCATGAACGCCGTCCAGTACTACAGTGCATAAGAACGTGCTGTTCCGGGGCTGTACGCGCCCGGCCATGTTCCTGGGCGTGCCTTACGTCCCGTTCTTCCTGGTGGCGGGCGGGCTGCTGCTGCTTGGCATGTACATCGACATGCGGTTGCTGGTGCTGATTCCGATTGCGATTTTCATCATGCGGCAGATGGCCAAGCGCGATGAAATGATCTTCCGGCTCATCGGCCTGCGCCTGCAGTTCAAGTTCAGGGCACGCAACGTACAGGAACACGACGGGATGTGGGTGTTCACCCCGAACCGCTACCGCGACAAGCCGCCGCCGTCGGACTGATACGGCACG
>JAEWLO010000031.1 GCA_023457475.1 Pseudomonadota bacterium
TCGGCGTTGTTGCGCACGAAGATCGACGGGGTCTGCAGCAGGCGCAGGTTGGTCACCTTGTCCAGCGCGCTCACCACGGCGGCGGCGTTCTTGCCGAGGAAGGTCCAGCCCAGACCGCCCTCGCCGACCGTGCCGGAGATGCTGCCCCAGATGGAGCGACCCAGGGCGCTGGGCAGGTCGACGCCACTTTCGGTCTTGCCGGTGGTCACCGCCTGCTCGAAGAACCAGTTCACGCCGTACTCCAGGTCACCGGTCAGCGAGACTTCCGCCACCTGGGCTTCGATATGGACCTGCATCGGCATCACATCGAGCTTTTCGATCACTTCGCGGATCGAACGCCAGGCCTGCGGCGTGGACCGCACCAGCAGCGTGTTGGTTTCTTCCACCGCCGACACCCCGACGCTGTCCCCCTGCACTTCCAGGTTGAAGCTGGCATTGCCGGACTGCCGCTGCGGGAGATTCATGCTGCCCTCGCCCAGACCGCCGGTCCGGCCGGTACCACCGGTGCCCACCGAGGTGTTGTTGAGGCTGTTGGCGCTGGTGCCGTCGCGGCTTCCCAGTTCCTGCGACATGGCCCCCGGGGCCAGCGACCCACCGCCACTGCGGCCGCCACGGCCGCCCTCGCTGGCGAACGCCTCGGCCAGACGCTCGGCCAGATCCTTGGCCTTGATGTAGCGCAGCTCATAGGAGAACAGGCGGGCGCTGCCACCGGCGGTGTCGATGCGCTCCAGCCACTGCTGGATCTGATCGAGGTAGCGGGCCTGCGGCGTGATCACCAGCACGGCGTTGGCATTCTCCAGCGGCAGGAAGCGGAACATGCCGGCGCTGGGCGTTTTGCTTTCTTCACCGAACACCTTTTCCAGGTCCGCCGCGACCTGTTCGGCCTTGCCGGTCTGGATCGGAAACACGCCGACCGACATGCCCGACAGCCAGTCGACGTCGAATATCTCAACCGTGCGCAGGTAGTTCTCGAGCTCGGAACGGGTACCGCCCAGCGTGATCACGTTACGACCGCTGTCGACATTGACGATGGCGTTGGGGCGCGCGTACGGCTCCAGCACCTTCTTCATCTCCGTGGCGGAGATGTACTGCAGCGGCACCACCCGGACCTCGAAGCCACGCGCGTTGGCCGGCGGTGCGGTGCTCGGGGCCACGGTGCCGGCCAGCGCCTGGTCGGCCGCGACGATGTTGTAGCGGCCGCCGCTGTAGACCATGCGGGCATTGTTCCAGCCCAGCACCATCTCCAGCAGGTTCAGCGCCTGCGCCGAGGACACCGGCTTGGGCGTGGCCAGGGTCACGGTGCCCTGCACCCCCGGAGCGATGACGTAGTTCTGGCCGAGCATGTCACCCAGAATCGCCTTGACCACGGCATGCACCGACTCGCCTTCGAAGTTGAAGGTGGCCGAGCCGCTGCTGGCCTGCGACAGCGCCGGCGACGGCGCGGAGGCCGCGCTGCGATTGATCATGGTGCCCGTGCCGCGGCGGATCACCGGCTGCGGGCTGCCGTCGGCCCCCAGGGTCTGGCGGGCGGCATCCTCGTGCGAACCGTCGCCGGCCACCATTTGATGGGTACCGTCCAGCACGGCATCACGGCGCACTTCCGGCGCGGGGACGGTGGCGCAGCCCACCAGGAGGGCGGCCGCGAAAGACAGGGAGAAGAGGCGCAAGGTCATCCGTTCACTCTATGGGTTCTGGCCGGAGCCGCCCGCGGGCGGTCGCTGTGACTGTTGCTGCTGTTGCTGCAGCTGCTGGCGGCGGGCCTGGATGCGCGCGCGGATGGCCTGCATCTGCGCTTCGCTGGGGCCCTGGCTGGCAGGTGCGGCCGTGTTCTGGGCCGGGGTGGCGGTAGGAGCGGGAGCCGCCCCGACCGGGCGGTCCACGTAGGGCGGTGACGGCGGCGGTGGCGGTGGCACCGTGCCGGGCGGCCGGGCGGCCGGGTTGGCTGCGGCCACGGGGGTGCCCAGCACGGTGGGCGGTTCCCCGCCCTGCCCACTGAAGGTCACCAGTTCCAGCGTCTGGGTGCCGCCGGGGCCGCTCACCGTGGCACTGCGGGGTTCCAACGCCACCAGCTGCCAGCCGTTTACCGCCTCGCCGTTGAGGCGCAGGCGCAGCGACTGCTTCTGGTCGGTGGTGAGGATGGCCATGCCGAACTCCGAGGTGAGCAGCACGCCGGTCAGGGCGACCGCACTGCTCGCAGCCCCCGGCTCGCTGCCGCCCAGCAGATACGGCCGCGGTTTACGATCCTCGGCGAACAGGGGACGTGCCGCGATGTCGGCGTAGGCCTGCGCCGAAGTGATGCGGTCCGGCACCACGGGGGCCAGCGTCGGCAGGGCCGGAGCGGCCAGGGTGTCAGCGTCCAGCGGGGCGATACGCTCCCCGAGGCCGACCCGGAGGCGGCACGCCTGAAGTCGTCCGCGGACATGGTGAAGGCGATCGAGAAGGCCGTCGCGTTCTACGAGAGGCCGCCCGCCAAGGGGATGACGATCACGACGCACTGGGCCGACGTCCGGCTGGGCGCCGACGACTGGATCGAGGCGTTCCAGGCGCCGGATCCCGGCACCCCGCACAACGAGGCGCGCAACCAGGTCCTGGACGAACTGGTCACGATCCTGATGGACAAGCACGACGGCGACGTCCCGGCCGAGCCGCTCCGGAGGTCGCTGCTGCGGAGCAGGGAACTGCTCATGGCCCTCAACGGCGCCTGGCCGATGATCGAGGCGACCGACCTCGTCGGCGATCTGTGGTCGGTCCCGGCCTACCTGCGGATGTGCGCGCCCTGGC
>JAEWLO010000032.1 GCA_023457475.1 Pseudomonadota bacterium
TTGGCGTCCAGGACACCCTCATCGACCAGGGCATTGCGGCTGTTGCCGGTGGTGAACAGTACCCTCAGCGAAGGGCGGCGCAGCAGCGCCTGGTCCGCCAACTGTCGTCCGTTGACCTCCGGCATCACCACGTCGGTGAACAGCAGTGCGATGCCCGGTTCCTGGTCCAGCAGCCGCAACGCCGAAGCCGCGCCGTCGGCAGCAAGGACCCGATAGCCCAGCTCGTCCAGCGCGTCCACGGAAAACTGGCGCACCGCGGGCTCGTCATCGACCACCAGGATCAGTTCCTGGCCACCGCCAGGCAGGGGGGGCTTTTCACGGGCGGGCAGCGGTGGTGGTTCCTGCCCGGCGAGCAGGCGGGGCAGGTAGATGCGCACCGTGGTACCGCTTTCCACGCGCGAACAGAGTTTGACGTGACCTGCGGACTGCTGCACGAACCCGTACACCTGCGACAGCCCCAGCCCGGTGCCCTGGCCCACCTGCTTGGTGGTGAAGAACGGGTCGAACGCCTTGGCGATCACCTCGGCCGGCATGCCGCTGCCGTTGTCGGTAACACTGATGAGGACATAGTCGCCCGGCGGCACGCCCGGGTGCTCGTCGGTGAAACTGGAGGCCAGCGCGCAGTTCGCGGTTTCCACCTTGAGCCGTCCGCCACCCGGCATTGCGTCGCGGGCGTTGACGGCCAGATTCAGGATGACGCTCTCCAGCTGGTTCGGGTCGGCGTGAATCCACCAGAGTCCCCCGGCCAGCACCGTTTCCAGCTGCACGCTGCTGCCCAGCGAGCGCACCAGCAGATCGGTCATGCCGGCCACCAGCTTGTTGCTGTCCACCGGCACGGGCTGCAGCGGTTGCTGCCGGGAGAACGCCAGCAGACGCTGGGTCAGCTGGGCGGCGCGCATTGCGCCATCCATCGCCATTTCAATGTAACGCGCGGCGCGGGGATCGCTCCCCGCCAGCCGGGCCTCCAGCAGATCCAGCGGGCCGATCACCGTCGCCAGCATGTTGTTGAAGTCGTGTGCGATGCCGCCCGTCAGCTGGCCCACCGCTTCCATCTTCTGGCTCTGGCGCAGCGCATCCTCGACACGTGAGCGCTCGGCAACCTCCTCACGGACGCGGCTTTCCAGCTGTTCGTTGAGCTCCTGCAGGCGTGCGGCGGTGGCTTTGCGCTCGGAAAGGTCCTGCATGGCACCGATCATGCGTACCGGGCTACCGTCGTGACCGCGCAGCACCGCGCCGCGATCGAGCACATCGGCATAGCTGCCGTCGAAGCGGCGGAAGCGATACTCATCGCTCCAGCTGCTGCCGTGGCCCTCGATCACCGCATGAATATCGCGATCAATCCGTTCGCGGTCGTCGGGGTGGATGTGCTCCAGCCACCATTGCGCGCTGGTCTCCGATGTTTCGTGACCGAACAGACTCGCAAGGGCCTCGTTCCATATCACCTGGCCGTCGGCGATGCGCCAATCCCAGATCGCGTCGTTGGTGGCCTGTGCCGCCAGCCGGTAGCGTTCCTCGATGTCGCGGTGGCTGGCTTCGGCGGCCTTGCGGTCGGTGATGTCGAGTGACGTGCCGACCAGCCCGACAACGGTTCCGTCTTCATCGCGCAAGGGGGCCTTGGTGGACAGCCACCAGGCACGTCGCCCGTCCGGAAAACTGACTTCTTCTTCCAGCTGCTCGACCTCGCCGGTGCGCATGATGCGCTCGTCGGTGGCCATGACCGCGGCGGCCTGTGCGGGGTCGTTGAGCAGCTCCGCATCGGTGCGGCCGACATACTCTTCCGGCAGCAGGCCGATCAGTTCGGTCGTGCCGCGATTGCCGATCAGGATCCGGCCCTCGCGGTCCTTGGCATACACCACGCCCGGCGCGGCTTCGATGAAGGAGCGCAGCAGGCGCTGTGCCAGGTCGCGCTCGCGCTCGATGCGCAGGCGCTCGTCGATGTCGATCAGCACACCCGGGAAGCCGACGGGCTGTCCATCGGTGTCCAGATCGACGCGGCCAATGCCCTCCCGCCAGTGGTAATGGCCATCCGCACCGCGCGTACGGTACTGGTGCGCGAAGCGCCCCCCGGCGTGAACGGCCTGATTGATCGCCTGGACCAGGTCGGGCAGATCGTCGGGGTGCACGGAGCCCAGCACCTGCTCCAGGTGCAGGGGGCGCTGTGCCAGCGCAGGGTCCAGGCCGAAGGCGCGCGCCAGGGCTTCGTCCACGGTGAGGTTGTCGTTGCGGACGTCCCAGAACCAGGTGCCGACAATGGCCCCGGCGGCGAGCGCCATGTTGACGCTTTCGGTGGCACGTGCGGAGCGGGCATCGGGGGTGTAAGGCACGGTCAGAAAGGCTCGGGGGCAAGATGGGCGGTGCGGACACAACAGCGTGTCCAGTCTAGAGCAGCGCCGTCCGTGTCGACAGCGCAAGTGTGAACATGGTCAGGTGAAGCCGGTTTTCGCGGATATCGACCTCACCAGCGGTACAGACCCAGCGGTTGGCCGGTGTCACAGGCCAGCCCGGCAGGCAGCTCGACGATGCCGTCGGTGCCACCCAGCGCGGTGACGCCACCGTTGCCGCGCGCGGCCACCGGTTGGGCCAGGCAGTCGCCGGCGGGCCCACGGCGCAAGCGCACGGCGACGAACTGGGTGAGCGCATGCGACGGCAGCGCGCTGGCCAACCGTACCTGTTCGCAGCCCCGCACGGAGGAAAGTCCGAGTGCGGCCAGCAGGGCGGGGCGCACGTAACGCACCAGACATACCAGCGCTGCCACCGGATTGCCGGGCAGCGCGAAGACCCGCTGGCCCGCCGGGCCAATGCCGAACCACATGGCCTGGCCGGGCTGTTGGGCAACGCCGTGGAACACGCAGTGAACGCCTACGCCTTCGAGCGCGGTGGGAAGGTAGTCACGTTGTCCCATCGAAACACCGCCAGAAAGCACCAGCACATCGTGGGTCTGCAGCAGCCGTGACAGATGGCTGCCCAGCAGATCCGGGTCCTCCGACAGCGCGTGCAGCGTCGCGTGCCCCAGATCCGCCGCCTCCAGCCCTGCCATCAGGGCCATGTCGCTGCAGCGACGAATGCGCCCTGGCTGTACAGGCGAATCCACGTCCAGCAGCGCATCTTCGGTTGTGGCGATGGCCAGGCGCGGCAGCCGCGCCACGGCAACCTCGGCCATGCCGTTGGCCGCGAGCAGGGCCATCTGCGGCGGTCCCAGACGGGTACCGGCATCGAGCACGGTGGTGCCGGCCGGGCACTCGCTTCCCGTTGCCTGGATGAACTGTCCCTGCAGTGGGCTGGCCGCATCGGACAGGGTGTAGCCATTCGGTGTTCGTACCAGCTGCTCGATGGGAATCACGCAGTCGCAGCCGCCGGGCAGGGCGGCTCCGGCGGCGATCTCGATGCAGCTGTCCCCCGTCGGCAGGACCAGACCGTGATCGCCGGCAGTCTGCGCGCCCACCACGCGGAGCAGCGCGGGCATGACCGGTTGCCAGCGAGTGGCGATGCCGTCCTTCAGGGCGCGGTCGAACGGCGGATGTGCGCGCTCGGCATGCACATCGCGCGCCAGCACACGCCCAACCGCGTCCGGCAGCGCGACGTTCTCGATCGTGCATGCCCCCAGGTTCGCATGCAGGGCATGCGTTGCTTCATCCACACTGATCAGCGAGCGCATCCTCTCACCGCCGTTGATGTGGCCAGCGTCTGGCCGGGGATGTCACCGAATGGATGTCGGTGCGTGTGTGTGTGCAGTCTCGCGATTCGAATGTGATCAAACGTTGATGAAAGCGCCTTCACATCACCGGAAAACACAATGTCACGCTCGTTCCGTGATCGGGTTCACTAATCAACTGCGTGAAGCCGCCAGACTGCGCGGTGAAACCGAACACCTGGCTTAGCCCCAGCCCGCTGCCTTTGCCCACCGACTTGGTGGTGAAGAACGGCTCGAACACGCGGGCCTGCTGGGCCAGCGGGATGCCCTCGCCATCGTCCCTCACGCACACACAGGCATAGGGGCTGGCCGGCAGCTGCGGTTGCGCCGGATGCTGTGTGTACTGGACATGGGTATGGAGGCGAAGCTGCCCGCCGTCGGGCATTGCGTCGCGGCTGTTGCAGACCAGATTCAGCAGGGCGGCCTCCAGCTGGGTGCGGTCCACGAAGCATTCCGGCAGGTCGGGCGCGAAGCTGAAGTCGACACCCACTGCTTCCCCGGCCGAGCGACGCAGCATGGCTTCGCAGTCGCGCAGGGTGGTGTTGAGCGAGAGCGGTTCCGGTGAGAGTGTCTGTCCGCGGCCGAAAGTGAGCAGCTGGCGGGTGAGCAGGGCACCGCGTTCGGCCGCCCCCGTCGCGGTATCGATCAGGCGGCGGGACGACGCGTCCGTCACCTGCAGGCTGACCAGGTCCAGGCAGTTCACCACCACCGTCAGCAGGTTGTTGAAATCGTGGGCCAGGCCCAGGGTCAGTTTGCCGATGGCCTCCAGCTTCTGGGCCTGCAGCAGGTTGGCCTGGATCTCCTGCAGTCGTTCCTGTGCGGCATGGCGTTCCGTGACATCGCGGGTAACCTTGGCGAAGCCGATCAGCTCGCCATCGACCTGGATCGGATCGATCACCACGCTGGCGCGGAAGCAGGTGCCGTCGCGGCGAACCCGCCAGCCTTCGCCCAGGTAGCGCCCCTCCGTGGCCGCCGTGTGCAGGTTGCGTTCCGGCACACCGGCCTGGATGTCGTCGGGCAGGTAGAAGCGCGAGAACGACGTGCCCACCACCTCGGCGGTGTCGTAGCCCTTGATGCGTTGCCCACCGGGGTTCCAGGTGCGGATGGTGCCATTCACATCCAGCATGTAGATCGCGCAGTCGGTGACCGAGCTCACCAGCAAGGCGAACTGGCGCGACTCGTCGTTCAGCAGGTCCTTGGCGCGCTGTTCGTGCACGGCGTCGATCTCCCCCGATCCGCAGCCGACACTAGTGCAGGATTTGTAAATGGTCTGTAAAGAAACCGGAAACGCGTGAATCTTTGCCAGAAGTGTGCATGGGTGGGCCCGCAGGCCACCGGGTCAGGGCGTGGGCCGGCGTCGTGCGACGCGTACGACGCGTTTCCGGTGCTCATGCACGTTGTTGCCCCGGATGCTCCGCTCCTGGGTACCGTTGTTCGTCCCCACCTTCTGGTCGCCGCCGGTCACCTGCTGGGCCTCGACCTTGGTCTCCAACTCGAACGCGTGGGACTTGTCGGTATTGCGGTAGTACCGGTACAGCGCCCAGTACAGGCCGGTTGCGGCGGCGGGGCCGGCGGCCAACAACCACAGGCCACTATCGTCACTCATGCGCTGGCTACCAGAAGGGCGATGACAAGGGCTTCGATGATCGTACCGGTGGTCAGCGCCGCGAGCAGCAGCTTCCACTGCTGCACCGGCACGCTGCCCATGGTTTCACCGGTACGGCCATTGACCGCGATGTAGTGCAGCATGCCGCCGTTGCGGCCCGGCTGGTGGTAGGAGTACAGCCAGACCGGCAGATACATCGAGACCCAGCGGGTACCGTGCACCTCCAGGCCCTCCGCCTCCCAGCGCACGCCCCGGTTGAAGCGTCGAACCGAGCGGTACATTTCCGAGCGCGCGATGGACAGCAGCTGGTCCTCCAGTTTCGGACGCATCTTTTCCACGTCCAGCGTGCGCTTCTCGGAACTGAAACCCAGCAGGTAGGACGCGTTCCACTTCAGCGCGTTCTTGGTGTCGAAGGGCAGGATGGCGTTGATGATGTTGTTGGTGTTGATGCGGATGTCGAGGTTGCCACGCTCGGCCGAGGACTCCAGCGGCAGGTCGTCCACGGTGAAATCCACCTGGCGCTCAAGCTGGTACACATCAGCGTCGTAGTAGGTCTTCTTCTTGTCGCCGGTGCCGCGGGTGTACTCGCGTGTCTGGATTTCGCCCTTGCCGCTGGCCGACGCGCTGACGTTGCTGTCCACGATCATGTAGGGCATGTAGACGCCCACCACGTTCTCCGGGGTGAACTGGTCCTTGAAGGCCTTCAGCGCGAACAGCCTGCGTTTGTCGACGAACTGGCGGATGCGCGCCACGGCGTCGGCCTTGCCGATGCGGAAGGGGAGCACCGCATCCGGCACCGCGCCGTTGGCGACCTGCTCGTTCACCCCGAACACGTGGCGGCACCAATGGCACCGCGCCGTCATGGTGGTGTCGGTGTTGATGGTCACCTCGGCCCCGCAACCGGTGCACTTGAAGCTCATGAGGCTGGCAGTGCCGGTATCGATGTCGCGCGCACCCGAGGCGATGATGGTGCCCCGCAGCTGGTCGAGGCCTTCCCCCAGCCCGTAGGCTTCCTCCACGCGGTCCCCATGCCACTCATGCCGGCAGTACTGGCACACCAGCACATCGGTGCCGATGCGCAGCCGCACGTCGCTGGACCCGCATTTCGGGCAGCGGTTGACGCCGTCGCGAAGTTCCTCGGCGGCGGTATCCAGTGCGTCCGGATCCGGGGCTTCCAGCTCGGCGCGGATGGGATCGGGCAGCGTGGCCGGGTCCAGCGGGAAGCTGCCGGGCAGGGGCGGCATGTCCTGCGGCGAGCCGGGGCCTACCACCGTTGCGCGAGGCAACGGTGGCGGCACCGGCGGCAGCGGTGGCGGTCTGTTTCCTGGGGTGTTCATGGCGGGCCTGCGTCTTACAGACCCAGCGCCTTGGCTTTGGCTGCGTCGTAATCGGCCTGGGTGATCAGGCCCAGGTCCAGCATTTCCTTTGCCTTCTTCAGCTTGGCCACCGTGTCATCCACCGGCGCTGCCGCCGGGGTGGCCGGCTGCTGCAGGTTGCCCACGCCCATCATGCCGCTGGCCATGCCGATGCCCATCAGGCCCGCCGCACCGCCGTTCTCGCCGGCCGACTGGATGCCCTGGGCCACGCTGGCCTGCAGGTTGGAATTGCCGCGGCTGCCGGCCAGCGCGTCGGCGCGCTGCACGGTTTTGAGCAGTTCACGGGTATTGGCGTCGTACTCGATGGAGACGATGGCGGTCTTGACGATGGCAAGGCCACGGTCGCTGCTCCACTGGTAGCCCTGTTCAACAGCGGCCGACAGGCTCTGCGCGAAGCCCAGCGAATCCTGCTGCAGCTTCGTGATGCGGTTGCCCTTGGCCGGGTCGTTGGTATACAGGCTGAAGGCCGGGGCGAGGGAACCCACCACTTCATTGAACAGCTGCGTGGCGGCGGCATTGTCCATATCGGTGAAGTCGAACACCTGGCCCGCCTGCAGATAGCGGGCCGGCACGAAATGCTTCACGAACAGGATCGGGTCGACGATCTTCAGCGTGTAGGAACCGCGGGTGATCGCCCCGACCTGGGTGCCAAGGAAGGCGTCGTCCCAGTAGATCTCCGACTGGGTGCCGAAGCGGTTGTCCGGCAGTTCCTTGAGCGAAACGAAGAAGGCAGCCTGCTGTGCGCCGGGCTGGCCACCGAACTTGAAACGCTCCCAGCTCTGCTTGATCAGCGGGGTGACGATGCCGTCGCCGGCGAAGATCGACTGGGAGTTCAGATCGTCCGAGCGCCACTCATAGCCACCGGCTTCGGCGACGAAGGCGGTGATCGCGCCGTCCTGCATCAGCAGCAGACCGTAGCCTTCGGGTACGACGATCTTCGAGCCGTTGCTGATGATGGGGGA
>JAEWLO010000033.1 GCA_023457475.1 Pseudomonadota bacterium
CATCACGACAACGCACTGTCGGCCGCCGATGCATGGGCGCTGATGGCACGGACGCAGGCCTTCGCCGGGCTGGGGCAGGGTCTGCTGCAGCAGGTGGGCTGGCCGGGCGGCCTGCCCGGCGATCCGCCGTCGCCCTCGGGTGCACAGATCGTGGTCGCGCAGGCCGTGCTGCAGCACTACCTCGGCAGGTCCGCGCTGCGCCTGCTGCACACCCTGCTCACAAGCCCGGAGGTGGTCAACCGCACCTTCGGTGAACTGAAGCGCGAAGTGCGCGAGGTGCTGCGCGCGCGCCAGCCGGATGCATCGGACGCCGCCATCGACGTGCTGGAATGGCTGGTGCTGCGCGAACTGCAGCAACCGGCGCTGCTGGTGCCGGGGGTGCCGGACTGGCTGGACTATGGGCGCACGCTGCCGTCGGTAGCGTTCCTGCATGGCGTTCAGTTCGTGGAGGCGATGCAGCCCGGGGCCAGCGCGCGCGCCACGTTCGAGCAGTTGTCCGCCTTGTCGGCACAACTGGCCGGCGCACCGGCGCATGCCGGCGAACGCGATGCCCTGCATGACGCGTGGGCCCGTGCCCTGCTGCAGCCGGCGCTGCTGTATGCGCTGGCCCATGGCCAGCTGCCCGACCTGACCCGCATCAGCGCGGCGACGCCCGCGCAGGCAGCGGCCGCGTTGGCCTTCCTGCAGCGCGCGCATGAGCGGCAGGCGTTGCACCTCGGGCAGATCGGCGCCCCGGCACCGCAGCGCCGCACCCTGGCCGGACGCACCCTGCTGTCGGCCGGCATCGGTCGCAGCCTGTGGTCGAAACGACTGGTGGACCTGCCGGCGGGTTTCCTGGAAACGCACAACATCGTGGCCAACACGCACGTGCAGTTCGATCAGGCCGTGTTCGACCTGGCGGTCCCCAACGGCGCGGGCAGCACCCAGGACCAGAAAACGGCGGTGGTCACCGCCGACGATACGCTGCTGGACCTGATCGCGGCTGACGCCTTTGTGTGGACGCAGGGGCCCACCACCCGGACGCTGTTCGACAGGGCCTACGCGGTGTATCGGAACACGCTCGAAACCGGCCTGGCCGGGGTCATCGAGGACCTGATCGCCAGCCTGCCCGATGCGGACCGCGCACTGATGCAGTCCGGCACCTGCACGCCACTGCGGGTAAAGGCGTTCGGCCACGATGCCTACCAGGGGCTGCTGCTGCGCTGCCAACCGGCGGGCGGGTCACCGGCAGTGCATTTCGAGGTGATTCCCAGTGCCGGTGTGATGCGCCGTGTGTGGCACGATCCGCAGAGCGGCGAATGGGTGGAACTGCCCGCCCTGACCGACGGCACCACCAGTATCGACCGCAGCGAACGGCTGGTCCCGATCGCCGAACTGCCCGTCGAGGCATCCGCGACCACGGTGACGATGCACGAACCGAACGCGGTGCGTACCCTGGCCGAGGCGGCGGCACGCCATCTGTGGACGCCGCGTCTGGACGAAGGCTACCAGGCTGAGCTGGACGTCAAAACACCGCTTGAGCGGCAGTGGGACCACGAAGCCGAACGCCTGACGCAGTGGGGGGATTTCCTCATCCCATGGTTCGACTGTGCGCGCCGTGCCGCTGCGGGCGATGTTTCTTCCGACACCGTCACCCGCTGCGCGGTGGATGCGCTGATGAGCGTGATGCCGGCCGGCCGGCTGGCGGCCGAAACCGTGCAGATCGTCGGCCGTGCCGGTGAGCGCAGCGTGCTTTCACTGACCGCCGATACCGGGCAGGCCCTGCTGCGGTTTGGCGGTGAGATCGCCGAACAGAGCGGTGCGTTCCTGATCGGCAGCCTGGGCAAAGGGGCGTTGTGGCTGGGCAGCCAGGCCTGGAACGGCGCGCTGCAGGGGGTCAGCTGGTTGCGGAACGTGATCCGTGAAAGCGAGGCGCTGTACGGCACCCTGGAAAACCGCGTGGCGCACGGCACGCTGCCGGGCGACGCGCTGGCGTCTCTGGACGCAGGCGAGGCCACCGTGGTGGTGGGCCAGGTGGGGGCGTCGCCACCGCGACTGCTGGTGAGCGGCGCGCACGGCTGGCATCGCGTCGACCCCATCGACATGACCGCCTACGGTCCGCCGCTGCAGGACGTTCATCTGGTCGCGCCCCTGCCGGACCAGGTGCCTACCCAGCCGGTCGAGGGCGGCGTGCGCCTGCCGCTGGGCGATGAAACCGACGCGCGGTTTGTCGAGCGCTCCGATGGCACCTGGGCGGTATGGATCGGCGATACGCCCTACCTGCTCGACCCCGCGGACGGGTCGCTGCGCCTGCGCGAGGTGCACGGCCACGAACTGGGCGAACTGCAGGAAGTGGATGCCACCGGCTGCCGGGTGAAACGCGGCGTGGAGGCCGCCCCTGGCAGCGCGGGCTGTGGCCAGCCGCTGCGCCTGCGCTTCGTTCCTGACCGCCGTGTCGTCCTGCCCGAGACCCCGTCGGTGGACGAGCTGGCCTCGCACGCGTATGGCTATCGCGAGTACACCCCCGACAGCGCCGGTGCCGACCGCGACCTGCCGCCGCTCGACGCCGCTTCGGACGATGCCGTGGACAGCGTGCACTTTCTGTGGCCGGAGCCGCCACGTCGGCTGGGTCCCGGTGCCACCGATCCCACCGGCCAGCTGATCGTCCATGATCACGCGCTGCAGACCTGGCATACGCAGAAGCAGGGACGACTGGTGCGCTCCCGTCTGTCGCCGGTCACCCCCGAAGAAGCCGAGGCGCTTGG
This sequence comes from Pseudomonadota bacterium, assembly GCA_023457475.1. GTDB lineage: Bacteria > Pseudomonadota > Gammaproteobacteria > Xanthomonadales > Xanthomonadaceae > Stenotrophomonas. The sequence continues at coordinate 2,745 of JAEWLO010000033.1, forward strand.
CATTCCCTTCAAGGTGAGCTATCTGCCGCGCGTGGAAGGCCGGCTGCTGCCGGACGACACGCTGGGACTGGATGACAGCGTGGACGCCCTCACCCGTCTGCAGGTGAACCGCCAGCTGCCCGTCATCCAGCTCGGGCCCATCGCCACAGGCGTGCAGGATGGCCGCACGCTGCGCGGGGTACGCATGACGGTGGAAGACGAACCCGCCATCGTCATCGAGCCGGATCACGCGGTGTATTACTGGGCACCGGCCGCACCGGACGAGAACGGCGTGCTGCAGTTCCGCCCGATGCAGAACCCGCAGGACATCACCCGCTTCCTGGATACCTCCGAGCACTATCGCCTGGTCCGCGAGAACCCGGATGCGCGCCAGCTGCAGCAGAACGTGGAGCGCATGGCCTTCAACTATCTGCTCCCCGGCCTGGGCGAGCACGAGTTGAGCCTGTACGCCACCTATGACCAGTACGTGCAGTACTGCCGGCAATCCGGTCACCCCAACCTGCTCGAGCCTTTCGCGCGCGATGTGCTTTCCGGACGCTGGCAGCAGAAGGCCTTCGTCCAGCTGGGCCGTCGATTGATTCCGGACTGGTCGTCGGTCGCGTCCTGTTCCGGGGAACAGCGTCAGGCCATCGCCGACGTGCTCAACGCCCTGCTGCCACTGCACGGCAAGGAGGCAGGCTGGGTACCGCTGACAGCGGAGAGCCTGGCCCTGCCTGAAGCCGGACATGTGCTGCTCAAGCATTTCGGAGGGGCCAACTTCGCTTTCCTGCGGGTGGAGACCGATGACGGGACGCTCATCCTC
>JAEWLO010000034.1 GCA_023457475.1 Pseudomonadota bacterium
GTTGGGCGGCGGCTCGCTCCTGGAAAACAACATCGTCCAGACCGGTGCTTCGGCCGGCTCGTCGATCGCGGCCGCTGTCATCTTCACCATCCCCGCGCTGGTGATCATGGGCTACTGGCCGGACTACAAGTACTGGTGGGTGCTGGGCATCGCCGGCCTGGGTGGCCTGCTGGGCGTGCTGTTCTCGGTGCCGCTGCGCCGTTCGATGATCGTTGAGGATCCGCTGCCGTTCCCGGAAGGCAAGGCCGCCGCGGAAGTGCTCAAGGCCGGTGAAAACCCGGGGCCGGGCCTGAAGATCCTCGGCCTCTCGGCCGTGATCGGCGCGGTGGTGAAGCTGGCGGCCGAAAGCGGCATGCGCCTGATTCCCGATGCCTGGGCGACCTCGGCCTATGTGGGCAGCTCCAAGATCACCGCCTTCATCGGAACCAACCTGTCGCCGGCCCTGCTGGGTGTGGGCTACATCGTCGGCCTGAACGTCGGCATCGTGGTGGTGTCCGGCTCGATCCTGACCTGGCACATCGCCATTCCGCTGTACCAGGCGTTCTTCATGAACACCGATCCGGCGCTGGCCGCGTCCATCGCCACCGCCTCGTCCACCGAAGCGGCCTTCGCCATCTGGGGCGCGAAAATGCGTTACCTGGGCGTGGGCGCGATGCTCATCGGTGGCATCTGGACCCTGATCTCGCTGCGCAAGTCGCTGCTCAACGGGGTCAAGAGCGGCTTCGCCGCGGCCCGTACCAGCGGCGGTCCGGTGCTGGCGCACACCGAACGCGATCTGCCGATGAAGTGGATGCTGGTGGCCCTGGTCGCCTTCACACTGCCGCTGCTGGCGTTGTACCAGGCCATCGTTGGCCAGTGGCACGTCTCGATCCCGATGACCCTCATCATGATCGTCGCCGGCTTCCTGTTCGTGTCGGTCTCGGCCTACCTGGCCGGTCTGATCGGTTCGTCCAACAACCCGGTGTCCGGCATCACCATCTCCACCATCCTGTGCGCCTCGGCGGTGCTGGTGCTGCTGCTGGGCAAGGACGGCCTGACCCCGGTCGGCGTCGGCGGCGCACCATTGGGTGCGGTGGCGGCGATCATGATCGGTGCGGTGGTGTGCTGCGCGGCAGCGGTCGGCGGCGACAACCTGCAGGACCTCAAGGCCGGCTACATCGTCGGAGCTACCCCGTGGAAGCAGCAGCTGATGCTGGGCATCGGCGCGTTCTCCTGCGCGCTGATCATGGCCCCGGTGCTGAACCTGCTGGCCACCGCCTACGGCATCGGCGTGAAGACCGACCTGCACCCGAACGCGCTGGCCGCGCCGCAGGCCAACCTGATGGCCTCGGTGGCCAAGGGCCTGTTCGGCGGCGAGCTGCCGTGGACCTTCATCGGCATCGGTGCGCTGGTGGGTGCGGCGATCATCGCCTTCGACAGCTGGCTGAAGTCGCGCAACGCCCGCTTCCGCGTACCGGTGCTGGCAGCCGCCATCGGCATCTACCTGCCGCTGGAACTGATGGTGCCGATCTTCCTCGGCGGTCTGATTGCCCATCTGGTCGAGCGCTTCCACAAGGTCCGTGCCGACGACGAAGAAGGCCGCGACCGCGTGCACAAGCCGGGCGTGCTGTTCGCCGCCGGCCTGATCACCGGTGAGGCGCTGATGGGCATCGCCATCGCCGTGCCGATCGTGGTCAGCAGCCGCGCCGACGTCCTGGCCGTGCCGTTCCATCTGCCGGCCGCCCAGTGGGTCGGTCTGGCCGTGCTGTTCGTGGTGGGCTGGCTGATCTACCGCACCGGCAAACGCGCGGTCGGATCGGTCTGATCCCCGGGTGGTATCCCCTGACAAACCCCGCTCCGGCGGGGTTTGTCGTTCATGAACATCGCGGTTTCCGGGGCATGACCAGTGGCCTTTGCGTTCACAGCCCCGCGCCCCCTAACATCGGCGTTTTGCCGTTGTGCGGAGAACCCGATGAAGCTTCGTTACGCCCTGTTGCCGTTGAGCCTGTTGACCGCGCTGCCGGTCTCCGCCGCGACCCGTGGCCTGGATGTGCGCGACATGGTCGCCCTGGACCGGGTCTCGGCCCCGCTGCTGACCGCTGACGGCGGTTCGGTGGTCTTCGCCAAGCGAGTGATGGGCGCGGACAGCAAGGCCAGCACCGGTCTGTTCATCCGCAACCTGCGCACCCGGGATGCCGCCCCGCCGAAGCCGCTGACCCCGGCCGGTTGGAACGTCAGTTCCGCCGCGCTCTCGGCCGATGGCAGCAGCGTCTATTTCCTCAGTGCCAGGAACGGCAGCCAGCAGCTGTACGTGATGCCGGTCGCCGGCGGTGCGCCGCGCCAGTTGACCGATTTCCCCGTCGACGTGGACAGTTACCAGCTCTCGCCGCAGGGCGACCGCGTGGCCTTCAGCGCCGGTGTGTTCCAGGACTGCGGTTCGGACCTGGCCTGCACCGAGAAGAAGCTGGCCGCGCACAAGGCGCGCAAGAACACCGGCGAAGTCTTCGACAGTATGTTCGTGCGCCATTGGGATACCTGGAACGACGGCCGCCGCAACACCCTGTTCGTCGCGCCGCTGCCGGCCGGCAAGGTCGCGCCGGTGAAGGGCGCTTCCGCCATCAGCGCTACCCTGGCCGGCGATGCGCCGTCCAAGCCGTTCGGCGGCAATGACGATTTCACCTGGGCCCCGGACGGCAAGAGCCTGGTGGCCAGCATCCGCGTGGCCGGTCCGAAGGAACCGTGGTCGACCAACTTCGACCTGTACCGTCTCGACGCGGAAGGCAAGCAGGCTCCGGTCAACCTGACCGCCGCCAACCCGGCCTGGGATGCCGGCCCGGTGTTCAGCGCCGACGGCGCGACCCTGTTCTACCGCGCGATGAAGCGCCCGGGCTTCGAAGCCGACCGCTTTGGCGTGATGGCGATGGACCTGGCGACCGGCAAGGTCCGCGAGATCGCCCCGCAGTGGGACCGTTCGGCCGGTGAGGTCGTGCTGTCCGCTGACGGCAACAGCTTCTACACCGCCGCCGACGACCTCGGCGAGCACCGCCTGTTCAACATCGACATCGCCACCGGCAAGGCCACCGTGGTGGCCGAGGGCGGCAGCATCGGATCGCCGGTGATCGCCGGGAACACGCTGGCGTACACGAAGAACAGCCTCAAGAGCGGCGACCAGATCGTGGTGGCGCAGGCTGACGGCAGCACCCCGCGCGAGATCACCCCGAGCGCCAGCCAGATGCTGCCCGACGTCGCCTTCGGCGATTACGAGCAGTTCCAGTTCAAGGGCTGGAACAACGAAACCGTGCACGGTTACGTGGTGAAGCCGTACAACTACCAGGAAGGCAAATCCTACCCGGTGGCGTTCCTGATCCACGGCGGCCCGCAGGGCAGCTTCGGCAACGGCTGGAGCTATCGCTGGAACCCGCAGACCTATGCGGGCCAGGGCTACGCCGTGGTGATGATCGACTTCCACGGGTCCACCGGTTATGGCCAGGCCTTTACCGACGCGATCAGCCAGCACTGGGGCGACCGCCCGCTGGAAGATCTGCAGAAGGGCTGGGCCGCAGCACAGAAGCAGTACCCGTTCCTCAACGGTGAAAAGGCCTGTGCGCTGGGTGCCAGCTACGGTGGCTTCATGGTCAACTGGATCGCCGGTAACTGGAATGAGCCGTGGAAGTGCCTGGTCAACCACGACGGTGTATTCGACCAGCGCATGATGGGCTATGCCACCGAAGAACTGTGGTTCACCGAGTGGGAGCAGGGCGGCACGCCGTTCGAGAAGCCGGCCAATTACGAGAAGTTCAACCCGGTCAATCATGTCGCCGACTGGAAGAAGCCGATCCTGATCGTTCACGGCCAGCTCGATTTCCGCATTCCGGTAGAGCAGGGCCTGGCGGCATTCACCGCCGCGCAGCGGCAGGGGATCGAGTCGAAGTTCCTGTACTTCCCGGACGAGAACCATTGGGTGCTCAAGCCGCAGAACAGCATCCAGTGGCATGACACGGTCAATGGCTGGTTGAAGCAGCACATCGGCGAGTAAGGCCGGTCCAGACGCCGCCCTTTCCCGGGCGGCGTTTTTCATCGCGGGGGCCGGCCAACGGCCGGCGCTACCGGTACCGGGTTCTGAATTGCATGGGCCGGCCAGCACCAGCCCATGCGGATCACGGTAGCGCCGAAGAGAACGGCAGGAGCCGTTCTCAACGTCGCGCAGCGACGGCCCGAAGGGTGCCCGCCAGGACGGGGGGCATATCGTTGGCCGGCCCTCGACCATTCCCAAACGACCATTCGCCCATGCCCGCACTGATCCAGAACGACATCGTCGTCTTCGGCCAGATCGCCGCCACCCTCGGTGCCGTGTTCTGGACCGCCGCCCGTCCGAAGGGCATGTGGAAACGCTTCTACACCTTCGTGCCGGCGCTGCTGCTGTGCTATCTGATTCCCGGGATCTACAACACCGTCGGCCTGATCGACGGCAACAACACCAGACTCTATAACCCGGTGGCGCGCGACATCCTGCTGCCGGCCGCGCTGGTGCTGCTCACGCTGGCGGTCGACATCAAGGGCATCCTGCGACTCGGCCCGAAACTGATCATCATGTACGTGGGCGCGTCGATCAGCATCATGATCGGCGCGGTCGTCGCCTTCCTGCTGATGAAGTGGGTGCACCCGGTCACGGTGGCCGGCGACACCTGGGCGGGCATGGCCGCGCTGGCGGGCAGCTGGATCGGCGGCGGAGCCAACATGCTCGCGATGCGCGAGATTTTCGACGTCAACGCCACCACCTTCGGCCAGTTCGCGGTGGTGGACGTGGGCGTGGGCTATGTGTGGATGGCGGTGCTGATCTTCCTGGCAGGGCTCGCACCGCGCATCGATGCGCTGACCGGTGCGGACACCTCTGGTATCGACGAACTCAAACGCCGCATCGAGAAGTTCCAGGCCGAGCACGAGCGCGTGGCCAGCCTGACCGACCTGATGCTGATCGTGGCGGTGGCGTTCGGCACCGTGGGCCTGTCGCACGCGATTGCCGGGCCCGTCTCGGCGTGGTTCAAGGGCCACGTGGCCTGGGCCTCGCAGTTCAGTCTGGACGCGCCGTTCGTGTGGGTGGTGGTGATTTCCACCACCTGCGGCCTGCTGCTCAGCTTCACCCGGGCACGCACGCTGGAAGGGGCAGGGGCGTCAAAGCTCGGTTCGCTGCTGCTGTACTTCCTGATTGCCTGCATCGGCATGCAGATGGACCTGCTGGCGCTGCTGGAACGGCCGTGGTTGTTCGCGCTCGGCATGATCTGGATCCTGGTCCACATCGGCCTGCTGCTGGCGCTGGCGCTGGCCCTGCGGGTGCCGTTCTTCTATTTCGCGATCGGTTCGCAGTCGAACATCGGCGGGCCGGCCTCGGCCCCGGTGGTGGCGGCGGCGTTCCATCCCTCGCTGGCTCCGGTGGGCGTGCTGCTGGGCACGATGGGCTATGCGACCGGCACGTACTTGGCGTACATCGTGGGCATCACGTTGCGGGGGCTGGCGGGCGCGGGGTGATCGCCAGACACGCATGGCGTGTCACTGCGCGGCCTCGGCGTAGGGACACGCCATGCGTGTCCACGCAATGCCGGATCGGGCGTTACGCGGTCAACAACCCGCGCTCGATCAACCACGCTTTTGCGTCTTCCGCATCTTCTTCAAACCACGCCCGCGTCGAACCCAGCCGGTACGTGTATCCCCACGCATCCATGTCGGTCATCAGGCGCGCGCTGCCCACCCCGGGCAGCCGCCCGGCCAGCACGATCTGCAGATAACAGGTCGCATCCTCTTCAGGCACCGAGTCGGTCGCATCGGTATGCACCAGCGCACGCCGTTCCGGCGGCAGCACGATCAGATGGCAGGCCTCGTGCAGCATCGAGTGCACCGGCGTGTCGTCGCGAACGTACACATCGCTGCCGATGATGCCGGCTTCCGGCTCGCCCCAGTAGCTGCCAGGAATCGCCGCGCCGTCATCGACGCGATGCAGGCGCAGGTCGTGGGCCGCCAGCAGCGCGGCGGCATCGTCGAAAACGATCTCGCCCACGCGGGTGACCTGCGGTTCGGCGTCGACAGGAGCGGTGTTCATGCGGGAATGTCTCAGGCCCCTCTCCAAAGGGAGAGGGGCAGGGCAGGATCAGGACTGGGGACCGTCCGGCAGTGCCACGGAAATGTCGAGCACGTCGTGCTCGCCATCCTTCACCAGGTCGACCTTCACTGCGTCGGCGTCGATGTTGACGTACTTCTTGATCACTTCCAGCAGCTCGCGCTGCAGCAGCGGCAGATAGTCCGGGCCGCCACGGTGGCTGCGTTCCTGCGCGATGATGATCTGCAGGCGGTTCTTGGCCGTTTCGGCGGTGGTCTTCTTGGTCTTGAGGAAATCGAACAGGCCCATGCTTACCCTCCGAACAGCTTGCTGAAGAAGCCCTTCTTCTCCACGGTGGTGAAGCGCATGGGGCGTTCCTGGCCCAGGATGCGGTCCACGGCGTCGCCGTATGCCTGGCCGGCAAGCGATTCCTGGTCGAGGATCACCGGCTCGCCCTTGTTGGAGGCATTGAGCACATCACCCGATTCGGGGATGACGCCGATCGCCTTCAGCCCCAGCACCTCTTCCACGTCGGTGATGCTGAGCATTTCGCCGGTTTCCACGCGTGCCGGGCTGTAGCGGGTCAGCAGCAGGAAAGCCGGCACGTTCTGGCCGGATTCGGCCTTGTGCGTCTTCGAGTCCAGCAGGCCGATGATGCGGTCCGAGTCGCGCACCGACGACACTTCCGGATTCACCACCACCACGGCACGGTCGGCGAAGTACATCGCCAGGAAGGCGCCCTTCTCGATGCCGGCCGGCGAGTCGCAGATGACGTAGTCGAAGCCGTCGGCAGCCCGGTCCTTCAGGCCCTTGCCCACGCCTTCCTGGGTCAACGCATCCTTGTCCCGGGTCTGCGAGGCCGCCAGCACGTACAGGTTCTCGAAGCGCTTGTCCTTGATCAGGGCCTGCTTGAGGGTGGCTTCGCCGTGCACCACGTTGACGAAGTCGTACACCACGCGCCGCTCGCAACCCATGATCAGGTCGAGGTTGCGCAGGCCGACGTCGAAGTCGATCACCGCCACCTTCTTGCCGCGCGACGCCAGGCCGCAGGCAAGGCTTGCGCTGGTGGTGGTCTTGCCGACGCCGCCCTTGCCGGAGGTGACTACGATGATTTCTGCCAAAGCACTTCTCCTGATTCTCTTGATTGGGGTGCCGCGCTCAATCCAGCGCGGCGATCTTGATCTGGTCCTGCTCCAGCCACACCTGCACGGCCTTGCCGCGCAGGTTGTCCGGTACATCGTCCAGTACCTTGTAATGGCCGGCAATGGCGACCAGTTCGGCGTGGAAGTCACGGCAGAAAATGCGCGCCGTGGTGTTGCCCTGGGCACCGGCAAGGGCGCGGCCCCGCAG
>JAEWLO010000035.1 GCA_023457475.1 Pseudomonadota bacterium
CGCAGCCACGCAGGGCGTGGCTCTACCTCGCTGTTACAGCTTGGCTCGTTGTTCCCTCAGCCCTGCCAGCTGGTTGTTCCAATCCACCAGCCGCACGCGCTCCTGCTCGACCACCGCCGCCGGCACCTTGTCGGTGAACTTGGCCAGCTTCATCTCGCTCTTGGCGTGCTCGCCTTCCACGCGGGCAATCTCCTTGTCCAGGCGCGCACGCTCGGCATCCAGATCCACCAGTCCTTCCAGCGGCACCAGCAGCTTGAGCTCACCGACGATCGCGGCGGCGGCCGGCGGGGTGGTTTCCCCATCGCCCAGCCACTGCACGCTCTCCAGCTTGAGCAGGAAAGCGAGCGAGGCGCTGAACCGCTCCACCCGTGCCCGGTCCTGTGGGCCACCAGCCTGCAGGCGCAGCGGCACCAGCTTCGAGGGGGCCACGTTCAGTTCGCTGCGCACACGGCGCACCGCGCTGATCACGGCCTTGGCCCATTCCACGTCGGCCTCTGCCTGGCCGAACTCGCCGGCGAACTCAACCGCGGTCGGGTAGGGCCGCAGCGACAGCGTGGTTTCCGCCAGGCCCAGGCGCGGGGCGACCTGCTGCCACAGCTGCTCGGTGATGAACGGGGTCAGCGGGTGCAGCAGGCGCAGCAGTGCTTCGAGCACGTAGAGCAGGGTGTGACGGGTGCTTTCCGCATCCGCCGCGTTGTCACTGTTGAGCGCCGGCTTGCTCAGTTCCAGGAACCAGTCGCAGAACGCGTTCCAGGCGAACTCGTACAGGCACTGCGCCAGCAGGTCGAAGCGGTACGCGGCGAAATGCCCCTGCGCTTCGGTCGTGGTGGCCGCCAGGCGCGACAGGATCCAGCGCTCGGCGTCGGTGCGCGGTTGCGGCACGCCGCTGAAGGCCGCGCCCTCGGTGTTCATCAACGCGAAGCGGCTGGCGTTCCACAGTTTGTTGCAGAAGTTCTTGTAGCCCTCGGCGCGGCTCATGTCGAACTTGATGTCGCGGCCGTGGGTGGCCAGCGCGGCGATGGTGAAGCGCAGCGCGTCGGCCCCGTGCGCGGCGATGCCGTCCGGGAACTCCTTGCGGGTGGCCTTTTCGATCTTCTCCACCATCTTGGGCTGCATCAACCCGCCGGTGCGCTTGGCCACCAGATCGTCGATGCTGATGCCATCGATGATGTCCAGCGGGTCGAGCACGTTGCCCTTGGACTTGGACATCTTCTGGCCCTGGCCGTCGCGGATCAGGCCGGTGAAGTAGACGTCCTTGAACGGGACCTTTCCAGTCAGACTGTCGGTGGCCATGATCATGCGGGCCACCCAGAAGAAGATGATGTCGAAGCCGGTGACCAGCACCGAGGACGGCAGGTAGCGGTCGAAACCGCGCTCGGCCATGGCGTCGGCGTTCGGCCAGCCCAGGGTGGAGAACGGCCACAGCTGCGAGGAGAACCAGGTCTCCAGCACGTCGCTTTCCTGGGTCAGCACCACGTCGCTGCCCAGCGCGTTCTTCTCACGCACCTCGGCTTCGCTGCGGCCCACGTAACAGGTGCCGGTGGCCGCATCGAACCACGCCGGAATGCGGTGGCCCCACCAGAGCTGGCGGCTGATGCACCAGTCCTGGATGTTGGTCATCCAGTGGCGGTAGGTGTTGATCCAGTTCGGGGGGACGAACGCAATGCTCCCGTCCTCGACAAGCTCCAGACCACGCCGGGCCAGTTCGTCCATCTTCACGAACCACTGGTCGGTCAGGTATGGCTCGATCACCTGGCCGGTGCGGTCGCCGCGCGGCACCTGCAGCTTGTGCGCCTTGGTTTCGACCAGGATACCCAGGTCCTCCAGCTCGGCGAGCACGGCCTTGCGTGCGTCATAGCGGTCCAGGCCCTGGAAGCGTTCCGGTGCGTTTTCGTTGATCGCCGCCACCGGCGTGAACAGGTTGATCATCGGCAGGCCGTGACGCACGCCGACCTGGTAGTCATTGAAGTCGTGCGCCGGAGTGACCTTGACCACGCCGGTGCCGAACGCGCGGTCCACGTAATCGTCGGCGATCACCGGCACGCGGCGGCCGGTCAGTGGCAGCACCACCTGCTTGCCGATCAGGTGCGCGTAGCGTTCGTCTTCCGGATGCACCATCACCGCGGTGTCACCCAGCAGGGTCTCCGGGCGGGTGGTGGCGACCACCAGGTAATCGCGGGTTTCGCGCAGGGTTTCCACGCCGTCGGCATCGCGCTCGACGTGTTCGTAGCTCAGCCCGTCGTCCAGCGTGTAGGCGATCGACCACAGGAAGCCGTCTTCCTCGGCGCTTTCCACTTCCAGGTCGGAGATGGCGGTCTTCAGCACCGGGTCCCAGTTGACCAGGCGCTGGCCGCGGTAGATCAGGCCCTGCTCGTGCCAGCGCACGAAGGCCTCAACCACCGCTTCGGAGGGCTGCGCGTCCATGGTGAAGGTGCTGCGCGACCAGTCGGCCGAGGTACCCAGGCGGCGCATCTGGCGCTCGATGATGTCGCCGGACTGCGCCTTCCACTCCCACACCTTGCCGATGAAGCCGTCGCGGCCCAGCGAATCGCGGGTCTCCCCCTTCCCTTCAAGCGCCAGGTTGCGGCTGACCACCATTTCGGTGGCGATGCCGGCATGGTCGGTGCCGACCTGCCACAGCGTGTCGTACCCGCGCATGCGGTGGTAGCGCACCAGCGCGTCCATCAGCGTCTGCTGGAAGGCGTGGCCCATGTGCAGCGTGCCGGTCACGTTCGGCGGCGGCAGCAGGATGGTGTACGGCTCGCCCTGGCCGGACGGCTTGAAATGGCCGGCCTGCTCCCAGGCGTCGTACAGCGCCGTTTCGAAGGTCTTGGGATCGTAGCTGGAGGCGAGTTGGGTCATGCGGGAAACACCGGGAAAGGCAATCTGGAAAGGATCAGGGCAGCACAGCGCCCCATCAAGGGGCGCTGGCGTGGGTTACATGTCGTACTTGTTCAGGTCGAAGCCCAGCGCCTTGTACTGGCGCCAGCGGTCGCGCAGGGGTTCGCGTGCTTCGGGGTCGGCCGGCACGACTTCCAGCACCCGGTCGCAGGCCCCGAGGTACGGGTCGTCGCGCAGGTTGATCACCAGCGGCCGGGCCGGGGCTTCCCCCCCGGGTACGGCGATCAGCACCAGGGCTTCTTCCTCGTCCATGTCCTCACCGGCAATCTGGTGGGGAATGTAGGCGTCGTCGTCGAACGACCACAGCAGCTCGTCCAGCGCCTCGGCCTGGGCCTGATCGCGCGCCAGCACCAGGGTCGGCAGCTGGGCGTCGTTGGCCTTGCGCGCCAGTTCGCAGACCAGGCGCAGCGGCTCGGTCAGGAAACGGGGCTTGGCGATCAGGTAGAAGTCGGCCCGCGACATGTCAGTGGGCGACCTGGTCCAGCAGCCACTGGCTCAGCAGGCCGACCGGACGGCCGGTGGCCATGCCGCGCTTGCCTTCATCGCTGGCCACGCCGGCGATGTCCAGGTGTGCCCAGCGCTGGCCCTCGGTGAAGCGCGAGAGGAAGCAGCCGGCGGTGATGGCACCGGCCCAGCGGCCGCCGATGTTGTAGACGTCGGCGAAGGTGGAGTCGAGCATCGGCTGGTACTCGTCCCACAGCGGCAGGCGCCAGGCGCGGTCGAACACGTGCTCGCCGGCGGCCAGCAGTTCGTTGGCCAGGTCGTCGTGCTTGGTCATCAGGCCGGCGGTCTGGTGGCCCAGCGCGACCACGCAGGCACCGGTCAGGGTGGCCACGTCGATCAGGGCGGCGGGCTCGAAGCGCTGCGCGTAGGTGAGGGCGTCGCACAGGATCAGGCGGCCTTCGGCGTCGGTGTTGCCGACTTCGATGGTCTTGCCCGACATCGCGGTGATCACGTCGGACGGACGGTAGGCATTGCCGTCGATGGCGTTCTCCACCGCCGGCACCACCACCACCAGGTTCAGCGGCAGCTTGGCGGTGACCGCCGCGACGAAGGTGCCGATCACGTTGGCACCGCCGCACATGTCGTACTTCATTTCCTCGATGCCACCCTGGGTCTTCAGGTTGACGCCACCGGTATCGAAGGTGATGCCCTTGCCGACCAGCACGTACGGCTTGGCGTCACCGCCGTTGTTCCACTTCAGCACCACCAGGCGCGGGCGGTTGGCCGAGCCGCGGGCCACGGCCAGCAGCGAGCCCATGCCCAGCGCTTCCATGGCGGTCTCGTCCAGGATCTCGGCGTCGGCCCCGGCGTGGGGCGTGGGGAAGGGGACGGAGGCCTCGGCCAGGTAGGCCGGGGTGCACAGGTTCGGCGGCAGGTTGCCCAGCTCGCGGGCGTACTGCACGCCGGCGGCGATGGCCTGGCCCTGGGCCAGGGCCTGGGTGTCGGTGCCGGCGATGGCCAGCGTGGCCAGGCCACCGGCATCCGCCGGCTTCTTGCCGAGGGTGGCGGTGTAGCGGTAGGCCGCATGGTCGGCGGCGATCACCGCCTGGCGGATGTTCCAGGCCGCGTCCCGACCCTTGACCTCGATCTCGGACAGGGTGAACAGCGCGTGGCCATTGACGCCACTCTTCAGGGCACGGCTGGCATCGCCCACCGCCTTGAGGTACTGCGGCACGCCGAACTTGGCCGGCTCGCCCAGGCCGATGGCCAGCACGCGCGCGGCCTTCACACCGGCCACATCGTGGAGCAGGGTGCTGGCACCGGTCTTGCCGCAGACGTCGCCGCGGTTGACCAGGGTGGGGAGGCGGCCGCCGCTGGCGGCGTCCAGGGCCTGTGCGGCGGGGCTCAGGGTCTTGTCGGCGTAGACGCCGACGATGACACAGTCGACCTCGGCGGCAGCCGGGGCAGCGTGGTTCTGGGTGAATTCCAGGGCCATTGATCAGATTCCGTTGGCAAATCCGTACAATCGCGAGCTGTTTACGCCGGGTCGGTAGACTGGGCAGCAC
>JAEWLO010000036.1 GCA_023457475.1 Pseudomonadota bacterium
CCGGTGGCACCGTCAGGGCCAAAGAACAGCGGTTCCGGTGCCGCCTGGTTGGTGGACTCTCGGCGGTTGCCCAGGGCCTTGATGTACCACTGCACATTGTCGGTGATGTCGAAGCGGAACTGACCGAAGATCCCCTTCCGTTCCGAGGGGGTGAGCAGCAGGTTGTACTCGGCGAAGTTGAACCTGTCGGCGGTGGCGAAGCAGTGGTAGTCGTCGGTACGGTCGCAGCCGCCCACGCCATTGAAGGTGGGGTTGGTCACCCCGGTATTCGGGGTGATGTTGTAGTCGATGCCGGTGTTGGGGTCGGTGAACATGAAGCGGCCGGTCGGCGTGGCCGAGCTGCCGAACGACAGACCGGTGCCGGGGATCGGTACGCGCGACTGTTCGCGGGTGCTGGCGTTCACCGCATCCTGCTTGGTCCAGCTGGCCCCGAGGAACAGGGTGTAGCGGTCGCCGCTGGTGCCCCACGCCAGGTCCACGCCCTTCTGGGTGCCATCGCCCTTGGTGTACTCACCGTAGTTCAGGGTGACCTGGCCACCATCGAAGTCGCGCCGGGTGATGATGTTGACCACGCCTGCGATGGCGTCCGAGCCGTACAGGGAGGATGCGCCGTCTTCGAGCACTTCAATGCGCTCGACGATGGCCAGCGGGATGGTATTGAGGTCGGTGGCTGCGCCCACGCCGGAGGCGGAGGACTCGTTGACCCAGCGGATGCCGTCCACCAGTACCAGCACACGCTTGGCCCCGAGGTGGCGGAGGTCGACCTGGGCCGAGCCGGCACCCACGCCGCTGCCATCGGGCGGGAACCCGAAGTTGCCGGAGGAGTTGAACTTGGCGTTGAGGGCCGAGCCGGAACCGGTGAGCTGCTGCAGCACTTCACCGATGGAGTTCAGGCCGGTCTGTTCGATCTGTTCGCGGCTGAGGGTCTGGATGGGCACCTGCCCTTCCATTTCAGCGCGTTTGATGCGGGAGCCGGTGACTTCCACCCGGTCCAGCTCGGTGGTGGCACGGGAGGTTTCCTGGGCGCTGGCCAGCGCCGGTACAGCAGCCAACAGGCACAGCGCTACAGCGACCGCCAGGGGGCGGTGGTGCGGGGTGTTCATTCGCTCTCTCTCCAAAGGAATGTTGGGCTGGGACCGCCGCGCCCCCTTGAACGCGGCAGCCCCTCCTTTGTAAACGCCTTGTAAAGATGACGGCGTGATGAAATTCCGGTTTCACACGGAATTTACGAAAGCGAATGCAGTGAGACCCCTTGGGCCGACCAACGGCCGGCCCACGCGGGAACGATCATTTCACGATCGTGATGCGCTCCAGATGCGCGTTGCTGGCCGCCGCCAGGACCTTGGCCAGTACGTCGTATTCGGCATCAGCGTCTGTGTCGATACGCACCAGCGGCTGGTTGCCCGCCGTGTCCAGCGCCACGCCGCGCATCCTCGACTGCAGCGCGACCACCGTGATCGGCTGGCCGTTCCAGGTGATCTGGTTGCTGGCGTCCACGTGCAGGTCGATGGGCGATGGGGGCGTGCCTGGCGGGAACTGGTCGGTACGCTGCGGCAGGTTGACCGGGATGGGCACCGAAACCAGCGGCGCGGTCACGATGAAGATGATGAGCAGGACGAGCATGACGTCGACCAGCGGGGTGACGTTGATGTCGGCCAGGGGGCCGGAGGTGCCTTGTGCGCTGAATGCCATGGTGCTTTCCCCGTGTTCGAACAGTGAAGGTCCGTGAGGGCCGGCCAACGTTATGCCCGCCTTCCCTGGCGTGCCCCCTTCGGGCCGGCGCTTTGCGCCGTTGAGAACGGCTCCTGCCGTTCTCTTCGGCGCTACCGGTGACGTTTTTCCGAGTGCGGTGAAGAACCCGCAGCCAGACAGTACGCCTTGCGCTCGTCCCTGTTCAGGGCAGCGCAAGGTGCCGTTCATCCGCCGGTTGGCTTGCCTACGTCCGCCTCCACGCCTGCCCGCTATCCTTCCGGCATGAACCGACTTCCCCTGCTCCTTCTCAGCGCGGCCACCGGACTGGCCGTGAGCGCCACCGCCACCGCCCAGAACCTGGACGCGCAGCGCGCGCAGATGAAATCCGCCCTCGAACGGGCCGAGCGCGGCCAGCTCGACCCGGGCAGCACGGCCGGCCTGAGCCGGCATCCGCTGTATGGCTGGCTGGAGTACGCCAACCTGCGCCGCAACATCGACACGGTGACCACCCCGCAGGCGCAGGATTTCCTCAAGCGCTACGACGGCCAGGCCGTCGCCGCCAGCTTCCGCAGCGTCTGGCTGCCGGCCGTGGCCCGCCGCGAAGACTGGCCCACGTTGCTGGCGAACTGGGTCCCCACCGACAATGTCGGCCTCAAATGTGCACAGCTCAACGCACGTCAGGCTACCGGCAAGGCAGATGCGGCCTGGGTAGGCGAGGCGCAGGCGATCTGGCGCAGTACCGGAAAGTCCCTGCCGGACGCGTGCGACGGCGTGTTCGCCGTGCTGGATGCCAAGGGGGGGCTGAACGCCGAAATGCGTTGGGCCCGCATCGACGCCGCCGCCGACGAGCAGCAACCCGGTGTGATGCGCAGTGCAGCGCGCGGCCTGCCTGCGGCGGATCTGACGATGGCCAACAGCTATGCCGCGTTTGTCGACAAGCCCAACGCCAGCGCGCTGAACTGGCCGCGCAACGAGCGCAGCCGGCGCATCGCCACGGATGGCCTGGCCAAGCTGGCCAAGGCCGACCCCGATGCCACCGAGCAGCAGCTGCCGCAGTATGCGAGCGCGCTGGGACTGAGCCCTGCGCAGCAGGCGCAGGTGAAGTACCAGATCGCCTTGTGGACGGTAGCGTCGTATCTGCCCGATTCCGCCCGCCGCCTCAATGCGGTGCCAGACTCGGCCTACGACGAACGCCTGCACGAATGGCGCGCGCGCGAAGCGCTCTCGCGCGGCGACTGGCCGGCGGCGCTGACCGCCATCCGCAAGATGGCTCCGAAGCAGCGCAATGATTCGCGCTGGCGCTATTTCGAAGCGCGCATGCTGGACAAGACCGGCAAGCGCGCAGACGCCCAGCCGCTGTACCGCGAGGCCGCACGCTCGGCGACCTTCCATGGCTTCCTCGCTGCCGACCAGCTGGGCCTGGACAGCTACACCCTGTGTCCCTGGGAACCCAACGACAGCAAGCAGGCGCAGGCAACCATTGCCCGCGACCCGGCCATCATGCGGGCGATGGAGCTGTTCAAGATCGAACGCAACGGCTGGGCCGTTGCCGAATGGAACGACGCACTGAGCCGCTTCGATGCCAACCAGCGCCGGATGGCGGTGGAAGTCGCACAGGACAATGGGTGGTTCGATCGCGCGGTGTTCTCGCTGGGCAAGACCCCCGACGAACAGCGCCTGTACAGCCTGCGCTTCCCGCTGCACCACGACGAGGCGATCCGCCGCGAGTCCGCGCGCCATGCGATCGATCCGGCCTGGGTGGCAGCGGAGATCCGCGCCGAAAGCATCTTCAATCCGAAGGCGCGCTCACCGGCCAATGCGATGGGGCTGATGCAGGTACTGCCGGCCACCGGGGCCAGCGTGGCCAGGTCCATCGGCATGCTGAACTATGGGGGTGCCGCCAGCCTGTACGACGCCGATACCAACATCGCGCTGGGCACGGCCTATCTGCGCCAGCTGATGAACAAGTACGAGGGACTGCCCTACGTGACGATCGCCGCGTACAACGCCGGCCCGACACCGACCGCGCGTTGGCAGTCGCAGCGGCCCGGTTTCGATCCGGATGTCTGGATCGAAACGATCAGTTACAAGGAAACGCGCGAATACGTGGCGCGGATACTGGCCTTCAGTGTGATCTACGACTGGCGCTTGAACGGTAACGCGTTGCCGGTGACGGACCGGATGAACGGGAAGCTGCAGGCGAAGCGGAGGGCGCTGACGTGCCCGACCAACGCGGAAACGAACGCCGACTGAGGGGAAAACGCATCATCCGCGTCAACCCGTCCGCCGGTGCCGTGACCACGAATCAGGCATCATGTCCGCATGAAGATCTATCTCGTTGGCGGCGCGGTGCGCGACCGTCTGCTCAAGCGCACGCCGGGCGACCATGACTGGGTCGTGGTCGGTGCCACCCAGGCGCAGATGGAAGCGCAGGGCTACAAGGCCGTGGGCGCGGATTTCCCCGTGTTCCTTCACCCGGAAACCGGCGAGGAATATGCACTGGCCCGGACCGAGCGAAAATCCGGGCGGGGCTACCGCGGCTTCGTGGTTGATGCCGATCCTTCCGTGACGCTGGAAGACGATCTGCTGCGTCGTGATTTCACCATCAATGCGATTGCCTGCGACGAGGCGACAGGTCGGCTGGTGGACCCCTACGGCGGAGCGCGCGATATCGAAGCGCGCGTGCTGCGTCATGTTGGCCCTGCCTTCGTGGAGGATCCCCTGCGCGTGCTCCGCGCGGCGCGCTTCATGGCGCGCTTCGCGCCGCTTGGCTTCACCGTGGCCGAGGAAACGATGGAGCTGATGCGTGGGATCGCCGCCAGCGGTGAGCTCGATGCGCTGGTTCCCGAGCGCGTATGGCAGGAGCTGCGGCGTGCGCTGACCTGCGCGCAGCCCTCGGCGTTCCTGCGCACCCTGCACGACTGCGGCGCGCTCACGGCGATTCTGCCCGAGCTGGAAGCGCTGTACGGCGTGCCGCAGCGCGCCGAGTTCCACCCGGAAGTGGACACCGGCGTGCACCAGGAAATGGTCAGCGACATGGCTGCCCGGCTTGCGCCCGGTGACGATCTGGTGGGCTTCGCCGCCCTTACCCATGATCTGGGCAAGGGCCTCACGCCCAGGGATGAGTGGCCGCGTCATGTGATGCACGAACAACGCGGGCTGGCCCCGCTGCAGTCACTGTGCGAGCGCCTGAAAGTTCCGGTGGAGCATCGACAGCTGGCCGAAGCCGTGTGCCGTGACCACCTCAACGTCCATCGCATCGACGAATTGCGCGACAGCACGATCCTGGAGCTGCTCGGCCGTTTCGACGCTTTCCGCAGGCCCGAGCGCATCGCCCGCATCGCGCTGTGCTGTGAAGCAGACAAGCGCGGGCGGCTGGGCTTTGAAGACAGCGACTATCCGCAGGGCGAAACGCTCCGGCGGGTGCATGCGGCCGCCGTTGCGGTACAGGCGCGCGATCTGGATCTGACGCATCTCAAGGGACCGGCGGTGGGCACCGCGCTTGCCAAAGCGCGTACCGCGGCCATTGCCGCGGCGCGACGCTAACGACGTCGCAGCGTCTTGCCCTGCCCGGTCAGAAGTCGTAACGCAGTCCGATATTGCCTTCCAGAACCGTGCGTTCCTTCTGCCTGCTGCTTTCAAGATCGCGCGTGTAGTCGGCGACCGCGAACGCGCTGACGTTGCGGTTGAAGCGTGCCACCACTCCGAAGCCGGCCTCCAACGCACGCGCCCCCTGGGCATTGCCCAGGCGGTCGTCGCCGAAGTCGATCCGGTCGTTGCCGCTCAGTGTCTGCCAGTAGTTCAGCTTCAAATAGGGCTGCCAGCCGTTGCCGGCGATGTCGTAGTCGCCGGCCAGGCGCAGGCCGATGCGTCCCGTCCACGCGTTGTCGCTGGCAAAGTGCAGCGTCGAAACCCGGTCACGTGCGTCGTCGAGTGAGCCGCGCTGCCAGATCGCCTGCGCCTGCGGCTCCAGCCACCATGCCGACCGTCCCAGTTGCAGCGGTTTGCCCACTTCCAACGACGCGGTGGTGCCGTCGCCCCTGATGTCGATACCCAAGCCGCGGGACGACGTTGCATTGCCGTCGTAGCGGCTCTGCAGCACCACGGCGTCGAGGTAACCGCCGGCACTCCCGGCCCGCGTCCAGTACAGGCCGATGTGCTTGTCGTCCAGCCGTGTCTGGCCCACCCCGACATTCTCCCAACCGATCGCGAAACCGGTGACCCGCCCCTGGGCCCGCGTGCGTCCAAGAAACACGCCGAACTGATCGCGGCGGCGGTCGTCGGCATTGGCGTACAGGTCAAGCCCTGCCTGCAGGCCTGCCAGATCGCCATCGAAACCCGGTTCCGCGTCACCCTGCCAGCGCTGGTCGTGGCTCTGCCCGATCATCCGGGCCCAGGTGGCGCGGATACCGCCTTGTCCCGCCAGCACACGCTGTTCGCCCTGACGTTCGTGGAAGGTGCCCAGGCTGGCCAGGCTGGCTTCGCGCAACAGCGGCGGTACGACCGAGTAGAGTCCGGTCTCCAGCCGGTAGAGGGGAATGATGTCGCCCTGCGCGGGACGGGCGTCCGGCGTGGGCGGTACGGCCAGCGGTCCCGGGACAGCCGCCCCCCGGGGGGGTAGCGGCGGGCGGGGGTGCGCCGGCGCG
>JAEWLO010000037.1 GCA_023457475.1 Pseudomonadota bacterium
ACGCGCGACAGCGCGTGGGGGACGCAGCCTGCGGGGCACGTTTCTTTGCCTACTTTCTTGTCGTGCGACAAGAAAGTAGGTCGCCCGCCGGGGCGAGTCCCGGCCAGCAACATGCACAACAACTACAACGCCAAAAACAGCCTCCAGCCCTTTAACCATCCAGGCATCTAGCTATCAAAAAAGAAGCAATCTCACACCTTGCGCACCCGCACCGGCAACCCCTGCCGCACCACCGCTCCCGACACCCAGTCGATCCACACGTTGTCCTTCTCCGGCCGCGTCGGATCGACAAAACCCAGGTCGTTCAGGTTGACCCCCTGCCCATGCTGCGGGTTGTGCGCCGTCTCCTTGCCATCGATTGAATGCGCCGCCGCCCCCAGCTGCCGGTGCCCATACCCGTACTCGATGGCCACCGTCCCCCGCGCCACGCCGCTGCGCACCAGCGCCACCCCCTGCACCTTGGCGCCCGGCGTGCTCACCTCGATGGCATCCCCGTTGGCGATGCCAAAGCGCGCCGCGTCCTCCTTGTGCAGGCTGATCGGGTTGTGCGGGTGCACCTGGCGCAGGCGCTTCACGCCGATCGACATGCTGCTCATCAGGTTCGACTTGTACGAGCTCATGGTCAGCGGCCACTCCGACTCGGGGTAGTGCTCGCGCATGGCCGAGCCGTCGGCGAAGCGCGTCGGGAACCAGGTCGGGCAGCCCAGGTAGCGTTCGCCGGTCATGGAGTGGCGCATCTTCGCCAGCCCCTCGTGCCAGATCTGCACCGGGAACTTGTACGCCGCCTTGATGTGGTCGTCCTTCCACGACTCGTCCACCGTGTCGAAGCGCCCGCCGCGGCTCATGACCATGGCGACGCGGCGCACTTCCTCGTCCTTCAGGCGCTTGCGCACCTCGGGCATCCAGCGTGCCAGGCCGGTGATCTCGATGTCGTCGTCACTCGCTTCGGGCACCGGGCGGCCGGCCTGGTAGGCGATGTTGGAGATGCCGCGCACGTAAAAGTCCTCGGCGCATTCCAGATCCACGGGCTCCCCTTCCTTGGTGCTCATCGCGCCCTTGCCAAAGCCCGGCAGCTGCAGCTCCTTGGCGATGGCGAACAGGAAACTCTCCAGATTCACCGGCCGGCCTTCGGCGGTGCGGCTCGTCGCCCGCTCCACCACCGGCCAGCGCACGGTCGAGGTCTTGGCGATCACGTCGGCCCAGGGCGCGCCGATGCCCCAGCTGTCGTACGTGACGGTGCCGGGCACGATGTAGGCGGCCAGCGCCGAGGTCTCGTTGATGAACGGATCGACCGAGACAAACAGCGGCAGCTTCTTCACGTCCTTGATCGACGGCACCACGGCGTGCTCGAAGCCGGCAATGGCATACACCGGGTTCGCCATGTGATTGATCCAGGCCTTGAGCGGGTAGGGGTAGCCCAAGAGGCCCGCCGCCACCATCTCGCTGCTCATGTTGCCGGGCGCCGGGTACCAGGGCGCGCGCGCCGGGTACGGGTTCTGGCCGGCTTCCTTCTTGCGCTTGAACTCGCTGGTCTTCTCGTACGGGAAGCGCGGGCGCGACAGGGCTACCCCGCTGGTCTTCACCGCGCCGTCGAACTGCGCGAAGTTGTAGCGCGGGCCGGGGCCGAAGGGGCCGAACGGACCGGCGTCCATGACCCAGCCGCCCTTGACGTTCAGGTTGCCGATCAGGTTGTTCAGCATGGCAATCGCGTAGGCCGTGTAGAAGCCCGAGCCGCTCATGGTGCCGCCGTGCGAGTTGGCCACCGCGCGCTTGCCGTGGCTGGTGAACTCGCGCGCCAGGTCCTCGATGTCGGCCACGGGCACGCCGCAGATGTCGGAGTATTCCTGGATCGTTTTGCGCCGCGCCTCGGTGCGCAGCATGACCAGCGACGAGCACACGGCCACCGGGGCCGGGTCGTCGGTGGCGTCCGCCGCGCGCGGCAGCGTGAAGCTGCGCTCGACAAAGATCTCCGCGGGCTGCGCGGTGGTGTGCGGCGCCAGGGTGCCGTCTGCCAACTGCACCACGTACACGTCCTCGGCCGGCGTCTTCTCGTCCACGGGTGCGGGCAGCGGCAGTCCGATGTCCGCGCCGCGCAGGAACTGGCCGTGGCGCGGGTGCTTCGGGTCGTTGATGAGCAGGTGCGTGGCGTTGCTCCACGACGCTTCGCCGGCGGCGGCCATGGCTGCCGGGCCGGGCTGCGACAGGAACTGCGCGTCGTAGCGCTCGTGGTCGATGATCCAGCGGATCAGCGCCATGGCCAGCGCCAGGTCGGTGGCCGGCTTGATGGGGATCCAGCGGTTGTTGTCGCCCGCGGCGTGGCTGGACGAGGTCGGCAGGATGGGCGAGATGACGACGTACTGGTAGCTGTTGTCCTCGCGCGAGCGGGCTTCCGCCAGCTCGCGGCCCATGCGCTGGAAGGGGTTGCCGGCCTGCGCCGGCGCCGTGCCCAGGAACAGCCCGAAGCGCGAGTTCTTCCAGTCCGGCTTGCCGTGCGGCATGCCCGGGATGTTGCCCAGCGCGGCGGCGGTGCCCACGCGGTAGGTCTGGCCGCAGTAGGCGCCGTGGTTGGCGAAGTTCACGGTGCCAAACGCCGGGCCGGCGAAGCGCTTGATGAGCGGCGTGCGGCCTTCGTTGGAAGCGTCGGTGAAGACCAGCTGGTTGGACTTCGGCCCGTACTCCGGGTTGGCCTCGTCGATCAGCGTCTTGACGTCGCGGATCTGCGCCAGGCCATCCACGTGGCCCTCGCCGAACAGGTCGCCGCCGTGGCAGACCTCCTGGATCAGCTGCTCGAACGAGATGCTTTGCCACTGGCCCGAGCCGCGCGGGCCCACGCGCTTGAGCGGGGTGCGCACGCGGTAGGGCGAGGTCTGGTGCTCCAGCATGGCCGAGCCGCGCGCGCACGCCGTGGCGCGCCCTTCCAGGCCGTGGTCGCCGCCGAGCATGGCGTAGACCTCGCGCACCGGCGTGCCCATGGGCGCGGCGTTGGTCGTGGCCAGCGGGTGGTAGGGGTTGCCGGCGATGCGGATGATCTCGCCCTTGGCGGTGTCGACGCGCACGCGCACGCCGCACTGCGTCCAGCAGCCCAGGCAGCTCGATGGGCTGACCACCTGACCGGGCTGGGTGGTCAGCTGGCCGCTGACCGGGTCGATGCGGAACTCGGGTGTGAGCGAATTGCCGCGCGTGGCGCTGGGCGTGGTGCTGCCGGCGCTGCCGGTCACCAGGCCCTTGGCGCCCTTGGCGACCACTTCGCCGTAGCCGGCGGCAAAGGCCGTCAGGCC
>JAEWLO010000038.1 GCA_023457475.1 Pseudomonadota bacterium
GCCCAGGCGATCCCAAGGCCGGCCAACGGCCGGCGCTACCGGCAATGACGCGACGTATCGTCGCAGTATCTCCATGTGAAGACCGCGCGGGGACGAGCGCGACCCTGCTTCGGCTACCATTCGCCCATGCCGCATACCTCCACGACTCCCCCCGCTCTGCAGGATGGCGACCTGCTCGCCGCCATCGACCTCGGCTCCAACAGTTTCCATATGGTCATCGCGCGCTACACGCTCGGGCAGCTGCGGGTGGTGGACCGCCTGCGCGAGACCGTGCGCATGGCCGACGGCCTGGACGGCAAGGGCGGTCTGTCTGCCGAAGCGCGCCAGCGCGCACTGGAATGCCTGGCCCGTTTTGGCCAGCGCATCCGCGGCATCCCGTCGATCCGCGTGCGCGCCCTGGCAACCAACACGGTGCGCCAGCTGCGTTCGCCGCAGGCCTTCCTGATGCCGGCCGAAACCGCGCTGGGGCATGCCATTGAAGTGGTCAGCGGCCGCGAAGAGGCGCGCCTGATCTACCTGGGCGTGGCCCACGCGCAGCCGCCCAAGCCGGACCAGCGCCGCCTGGTGATCGACATCGGAGGCGGCTCGACGGAATTCATCATCGGCCAGGGCATGCAGACCCTCGAACGTGAAAGCCTGCAGGCCGGCTGCATCGCCAGCACCCGCCGCTTCTTCCCAGGCGGCAAGCTGAGCCGCAAGCGCTGGAAGGACGCCTTGACCGAGATCGGTGCGGAGTTCCAGCAGTTCGCCACCAAGTACCGGTCGCTGGGATGGCAGGAGGCGCTGGGTTCTTCAGGCACCCACAAGGCGATCAGCGAGATCTGCGCCACGATGAAGCTGAGCAAGGGTGCGATCACGGCCGAGGCCCTGCCGCAGCTGCGCGACGAACTGCTCAAGGCCAAACGCATCGACGACATCGACCTGCCCGGCCTCTCGCCCGAGCGGCGGCCGATCATCGCCGGCGGCATTCTGGTGCTGGAAGCCGCCTTCCAGGCGCTGGGCCTGCAGAAGCTGCTGGTCAGCAAGGCGGCCATGCGCGAAGGCATCCTGTACGACATTCTCGGCCGCGCCAGCGACAACGACCTGCGTGACGAGTCGGTGGACGCGCTGACCCTGCGCTATGGCATCGACACCGCCCAGGCCGCACGCGTGGAAAGCACCGCACTGGACCTGCTGTCCCAGGTGGACACCGCATGGAAGCTGGATGCCGACGATGCACGCATGCTCGGCTGGGCGGCCAGGTTGCACGAGCTGGGCCTGATGATCGCCCACAGTGGCTACCACGTGCATGGCAGCTATGTGCTGGAGAATTCGGACATCGCCGGCTTCTCGCGCCAGGAACAACAGCTGCTCGCCGCCATGGTGCGCAGTCACCGCCGTAATGTGGCCAAGACCGCGTTCGATGCGCTGCCCGAGCGTCTGCTCCAGCCCGCACGCCGCATGACCGCCCTGCTGCGGCTGGCGGTGCTGCTCAATCGCGCCCATGAAGACACACCGTTGCCGGCGCTGGAGCTGACGGCCGACGACAACCGTCTCGCGCTCATCCTCCCGCAGGCATTCATCGACGCCCGCCCGCTGCTACGCGCGGACCTGCTGGCTGAAGTAGACGGCATGGCCGGCCTGGGCGTGCAGTTCCGACCGTTCGTTGCCTGAACGGCGCGTCCGGGCCGCGACGGCCGTGTGCCCGGTCATGAGCCCGTCATCCATGCGTCATGCGTGGGACATCGCCTCCGGTGAGCATGCGCAAAACCCGGAGGCCCCGTCATGCGCTATGCCATCGTCACCGAGACCTACCCGCCGGAGGTCAATGGGGTCGCGCTGACTGTCCAGGGCCTGGAAATGGGCCTGCGCGAGGCGGGACATCAGGTGGATCTGGTGCGGCCGCGGCAGGGCGAAGAGATCGAGGCGGACGACGTGCTGCTGGTCGCGGGCGCGGGACTGCCGCGCTACCCAGGGCTGCGTTTCGGATTGCCTGCACCGAAGCGCCTGGCGCGTCAATGGCAGCTGCAGCGCCCGGATGCGATCTATATCGCCACTGAGGGCCCGCTGGGATGGTCGGCGCTACGCACGGCGCGGCGGTTGGGAATTCCGGTGGCCACCGGCTTCCATACGCGGTTCGACGAGTACCTGCCCGACTACGGGGTGGCCTGGCTGCAGGCGGCGGCGCTGCGGTGGATGCGGCGTTTCCACAACCAGGCCGATGCGACGCTGGTGCCTACGCGCGAGTTGCAGGAATTCCTCAGCGGCCAGGGGTTTGACCGGGTGCGGTTGCTGGCGCGGGCGGTGGACAGCAGCCAGTTCGATCCGCGGCGGCGCGATCCCGCGCTGCGCGAGGAATGGGGCATCGATGGAAACGGGTTTGCGGCGATCTATGTGGGACGCATCGCGCCGGAGAAGAACCTGGGGCTGGCGGTAAAGGCGTTCCGCAAGCTGCAGCAGGTGCGGCCGAAGGCGCGCTTCGTGTTCGTGGGCGATGGCCCCGCACGGGCGAGACTGGCGCACGAGAATCCGGATTTCATTTTCTGCGGGGTGCAGCGCGGTGAAGCGCTGGCACGGCACTTCGCCAGCGGCGATCTGTTCCTGTTCCCGAGCCGCAGCGAGACCTTCGGCAACGTGACCCTGGAGGCAATGGCCAGCGGGGTGGCGACGGTGGCCTTCGACTACGGCGCGGCACGGGAATACCTGCGCACCGACGAGAATGGCGTGGCGGTGGACGACGACGAACAGTTCCAGGCGGCTGCCGTGCGCCTGGCCGGCCAGGATGCCGAACGCGAGCGCCTGGGAGGCAATGCCGCGCAGGCGATGAAACGCCTGCACCCGCAGCAGGTCGTGGCGGAGTTCGATGCCCTGCTGGCCGAGCTGGCCCACGCCCGGAGGCCCCATGCCGATCATGCCGCTTGAAGCGCTGCGCGGGCGCGAAACCCGCTGGTGCCGCCGCGCCAACCACTACTGCCGTCGCCGCCCCGTGCGGCGGGCGTTCGCCACGGTGAGCCGGTTGGGCGACGGGGTGTTCTGGTACACCCTGATGG
>JAEWLO010000039.1 GCA_023457475.1 Pseudomonadota bacterium
GCCGGGCTCTGCCCGGCGGGGATTGTCCGTTCGTTGCGCAGCGGGGCAGAGCCCCGCTCTACGGGTGATCCGGGTGCCACATGCGCTGCCACAGCGTACCCAGCCGGCGCTTGGCGCGGGCGCGGCCTTCGTCACCGTCGTAGGCCGGCCGCAGCTGCTCGGGCGGCATTGCCTCCCAGCCACTGCCCTGCGCACGCGCCACCGCAAAGGTGAAGGTGTAATCCGGTTCCAGGCCCATGCGCAGATCGCTGAGCTGGAGTATTCCGTCCACCACCTGGGCGCGCATGAAACCGCGGTTGAACCAGGTCAGGCGGGCCACCGCCGGCAGGGTGGCGGCCTGACGCAGCGCCTGCACGTTCGAGGGATACCCCTGGAAGGTCATTGGCCCGTGGTCGGCCACCACCGAGCGCTCGCCGATCACGTAGCCGCTGGGAGTCATCGCCACCACCTGCCACAGCACCGTGTTGAACGGGGTTGCCACCGAAAAACGCGGGGCGTCGCCCAGCCCCATCGCGGCGAGTGCGCGGTCGGCTTCTCGATCCACCTGGTGCTTGGCCAGCAGCGACCAGCCCAGGTACGCGGTGCTCAGCACCAGTCCGGCCACCAGCGCCCGCTGCGCCAGCGGCCGCGCCTTAGCGAACCAGGCCACGATGCAGGCCAACAGCAACCACACCGTGTACAGCGGGTCGATGATGAAGACGCTGGACCACATGGTCGGCGGCGGCGTGAACGGCCACCACAACTGCGTGCCGTACACGGTGAACGCATCCAGCAGCGGGTGGGTGACCAGAGCCAGCAGAATCGCCCAGAACCAACGCGTGGGAGCCTGGGCGACGCGACCGTTGCCGAAGCGTTTGAATCCCCACCAGATCACGGCGGCAACCCAGGGCAGCACCAGCAGCGAGTGGCTGTAGCTGCGGTGCTCGGTCATCAGCGCGACCGGGTCGGCGGCGGTGAAGGCGAGCAGCAGGGCGTCCAGGTCCGGCAGGGTGCCGAGTGCGGCGCCGGCAAGCAGGGCGGCCCGGCGGTGACCGGCAGGGGCGATGGCGGCGGCGACCGCGCCGCCGAGAATGATCTGGCTGAGGGAATCCATCGGGCGATGTTACGCGATGCGTGTTCGTTCGCATCGCGCGTCCCTACGCATCTCCGTCCGACGTAGAGCCACGCCCTGCGTGGCTTCGCGGGGCCGGAACGAGGAGCCAGCCACGCAGAGCGTGGCTCTACGCGGCTTTGGGGATCCGGGTGGGGGTTGCCAGGGTGACCAGGGTCTTTCCTTCATGATCCAGCAACCGCAGGCTGCCATCCGGCGCTTCGGCCAGCGCGGTGAGGCTCTCCACCCAGTCACCGTCATTGGCGTAGATCAGACCGTCGCGTTCAACCAGCGCGGCGCGGTGGATGTGCCCGCAGACGATGCCATCCAGCCCGCGTCGGCGCACGTCGGCCAGCCCGGCCTGCACGAACCGCTCGATATAGCGCTCGGCCGCACCGCTCTGCCGCTTCAGGAACTCCGACAGCGACCAGTAGCGCATGCCCATTCCCCGCCGCGCCGCATTGAGCAGATGGTTGCCGGTCAGGATGCGGTAGTACAGCCAGTCGCCGAAGCGCTCCTGCAGCCCGCCGAAATGCGTGACACCGTCGTAGTCGTCACCATGCACCACCAGCAGGCGACGGCCATCGGCGGTCGTGTGGATGGCTCGACGGCGCACCTGCATCGCCGGCAACATCAGCCCGCACATCTGTCGCAACGAAGCGTCGTGATTGCCTGGAATGTAGATGATCTCGGTACCGGCCCGGCGCAGCGCGTGCAGCGCCTCGATCACCTGGCTGTGTGCCGGCCGCCAGCTGGCCCGTCGATGCGCCAGCCACCACAGGTCGATGATGTCGCCCACCAGGTACAGCTGGGTGCAGCGCAGGGCACCGAGGAACCGCGCCAGCTCGCCGGCGTGGCAGTGGCGGGAGCCCAGGTGCACGTCTGACAGGAAGACGGCGCGGTGATGGATCGGCAGCGTGGTGACGGGATTCATGCGGACACCTGCACGTCGCGCAGGTAGCGCTTCCGTTTGGTCGGGCGCAGCGCCTGCAGGTCGACCTCGATCAGGCCATCAATGGAATCGCTGAAATCCGGATCCACCCCGAAGGCCAGGAAGCGCGCCCCGCCCGGCTCGCACAGATCGGTGTACTGCCGGTAGAGCGTGGGTACGCTGGTACCGAGCACGGCCAGGTTGGCCCTCAGCACATCAAAAGCGGCCGAAGCGTCGAGATCGCCGAAGTTCGGTGGCGCGGCGAAGTACTGGAAGGGCCGGTTGGATTCGGCCAGACCGGCGCGGGCACCGAAGTAGCGCGCGTAGTACGCCACCAGCTGTTCGCGGGCGTCGCGCGGCAGCGCCGCGCTGATCGACACCGCGCCGAACAGGTAGCGGATGCCCGGCCGGCACTGCAGGTAGGCCCCGATGCCCTGCCACAGGTAGTCCAGGCTGCGGCTGCCCCAGTAGTCGGGCACCACGAAGCTGCGGCCCAGTTCCAGGCCCTCGGCGATGCGCGGAATGGCGTCGTCGCTGTAGCGGAACAGGCTCGCGCTGTAGAGCCCGGCCAGCCCCCGTCGGGCCAGTGCGTGTGCGCCGCGCATGATCCGGTAGGCCCCTGCAATGCGCTGCGCCGCGCCGTCCCAGATCACGATGTGTTCGTAGTCCGGGTCGTAGGTGTCCAGGTCGCGACTGCGGCCGGTGCCTTCGCCCACCTGTCGGAAGGTGAGTTCGCGAAGGCGGCCGAGCTCGAGCAGCAGCGGACAGTCCGCCTCGCAGCGGGCGAGCAGGATCTGCTTGCCGTCGCCGGTCTGGCCGAGCACGGTGGCGCGGGCGATGGCGGCGGCCACCTGCGGGGGTGGCACCGGCGCGGCCAGCGGTTCCGGAACGTCCCCCGCGTCGGCGTGCAGCGGTACACCGCGGCCCAGCGCGTACAGCGCGTCGCGTACCGCCCGCACCTGGCAGCCGGCCTCCCCGTCCCCCAGCTGCATCGGCTCACCGATCCGCAGCCGCAGCGGGCGGCCGCGACGCGCGAACATCTCACGGGCCAGGAGGGCGGTACCGGCCGGCTTGAACACGGTCGACGCCCCATAGAAGAGGGCCGAATTTCGCGCCTGCACCCTCACCGGCAGCACCGGTGCGCCCGCGGTACGGGCAAATCGGACAAAACCCCGGTGCCAGCGGCCGTCGCGGATGCCGCGCAGCGACAGCCGCGAGACCTCCCCGGCCGGGAACACGATGACGCACTGTTCGGCCGCCAGCGCCTGCTCCACCGCCTGCAGGCTCGCGCGCTGGACCTTGCCGCCGAGGATGCGGACCGGCAGCATCAGGTCCTGCAGCGGCCCGATCGCGCCCAGCAGGTCGTTGGCCACGATCCGCACGTCCTGCCGCACCCGGCCGACGGCGTCCAGCAGGGCCAGCGCATCCAACGCGCCGGAGGGGTGGTTGGCCACGATCAGCAGCCGACCCGTGGCTGGAACCCGCGCCAGCTCCGCCGGATCGACGTGGTAGGGCGTACCCAGGAAGTCCAGGCCGGCGGCGACGAAGCCGAATCCGCGCAGGTGGGCGCTCTCACGCAGGAACACCACCACCCGGTCCAGGCGGGACCAGCGGCCCACACCGCGCAGCAGTGGGCGGGCCACATGACCGCGGTGCCCCCGGAACCAGGCGGGAAAACGCCGCTCCAGACGCTGTTCGAGTTCCTGCATGGCGGGCCCCCTCAGGCCTTCCGGCTGAATTGGGGCAGAGCCTGCGCGCGTCAGGCGGCAGGGAGGTTGCGGATTGGCGGCAGAATGATGACGGTGGTCGCCGGGGGCGCAGTCGCGCCCCGGACGGGGTCCGAGGATGGGCACGCCAGCTTAACCACGGGCAACCCCGGCTGGGCCACAATGCAATGGCGCGACTTGCCGTGTATCATTCGCGCCCATCTTTCCATCCGAATCAAAGGATATTACGCCTGATGTCCAGCTACCTGTTCACCTCCGAATCGGTCTCCGAAGGCCATCCGGACAAGATTGCCGACCAGATCTCCGATGCGGTGCTGGACGCGATCCTGACCCAGGACCAGCGTGCCCGCGTGGGCTGCGAAACCATGGTCAAGACCGGCGTGGCGATCGTGGCCGGTGAAATCACCACCTCGGCCTGGATCGACCTGGAAGCGCTGACCCGCAAGGTCATCCTGGACATCGGCTACAACAGCTCCGACGTCGGCTTCGACGGCGCGACCTGTGGCGTGCTGAACCTGATCGGCAAGCAGTCGCCGCACATCGCCCAGGGCGTTGACCGCAAGAAGCCGGAAGAAATGGGCGCGGGCGACCAGGGCCTGATGTTCGGCTACGCCACCAACGAAACCGACAGCTACATGCCGGCGGCCATCCACCTGTCGCACCGCCTGGTCGAGCAGCAGGCCAAGATCCGCAAGAAGAAGAACTCGGCGCTGTCGTGGCTGCGTCCGGACGCCAAGAGCCAGGTCACCCTGCGCTATGAAAACGGCGAAGTGGCCGCCATCGACGCGGTGGTGCTGTCGACCCAGCACGCCCCGGGCGTGAAGCAGAAGGACCTCATCGAGGCCGTCCGCGAAGAGATCATCAAGCCGGTGCTGCCGGCCAAGTGGCTGCACAAGGGCACCAAGTTCCACATCAACCCGACCGGCAAGTTCG
>JAEWLO010000040.1 GCA_023457475.1 Pseudomonadota bacterium
GCCAACGGCCGGCGCTACCGGGGTGTCGGACTCTGGTAGGCCGGCCGTCAGGCCGCCCCTCGGGATCTACAGCCGCACGAGCAGATGCTTCGCCAACAACCCATGGAACTGCCCCACTGCGCGGGCCAGGTGCATCGTGCAGAACAACAGCACTACGCCCAGTACCGCCAGCGCCGGCGTCGCCCAGAACGGCAGGATCATCATCTCGCTTTCGAAATAGATGGCCGGCTGCCCGCCCAGGGTGAACAGCGTGGCCACCGGTGCCCAGATGAAGGCCAGCGACACCGACAGCAACGTAACCGCGATCGTGAAGTACACGATGCCCAGCGGCAGCATCAGCACGAAGTACAGCATGGTCAGCCAGGTGCGACCGTCGGTGAACATGTCGCCGATCCGCTGCAGCCAGCTGCGGCTGCGGTCGGCGTAACGCGGCCGTCGCGGCATGCGCTCGCCCAGCAGCACTTCCACCAGCCGTCCTTCCAGCAATGCCAGTCCGCGCACGGACCCGAAGAACAGCACGGTCATGGGAATGCCGATGATCAGGATCATCAACCCGAGCGACAGCGACAACCCGGTCACCACCCACATGAAGAAGAAGATGCCGGTGGCCAGCGACAGCAGCATGTAGAACAGGGACCCATAGGTGCGTGGTTCCAGCGCTACCCCGAAGAAACGCGACAGCGCGGATCGATGCGCGACCGGTTGCGGTGGTGGTGTCTGCCCCGCGCTGGCGGTGGCACCCACGGCGGCCGCCTCGACCGCCGGCACGACCCGCGCGATGGGCCGCACGCTGGCACTGGGCGTGCGCAGCGCGCGGTTCACGGTGATCTCGGTTTCGCGGTAGATGTCGGCCACCTCGTCCGGCGCGCCATAGCTGCCGGCAACATCGGCGATCACCTCCGCCTCGCTGCGTCCCGGCTGGGCGGCCAGTTCGGAGCGCAGATACTCCTCAGCGTCGTACAGCGCGTCCTGCACCATCGCCGGATCGGCGTCGTGCAGTGCCGCGCGCAGCTGCGCCAGGTACTGGCCGATGGTGGTCGGCAGGCCTGTCCCTGCCGTGGTCTCTTCGTTCATTGCAGTACCCCTTCCAGCACGGAATCAACGGAATCTCGGGTGGCACGCCAGGCCTGGGTCCACTGCGCCAGTACCTCGCGGCCACGTTCATTGATGCGGTAGTAGCGCCGCGGCGGCCCGGCCACCGACGGTTCGATCTGACTCTCCAGCAGCCCCGCCGCCTCCAGGTTGCGCAGCACCGGGTACAGCGCGCTCTGCTTGCCGCTCAGCACCCCCTCCCCGACCCGCTCCAGCTCCTTGGCGATCAGATAGCCGTACAGCGGCTCGCCGGCCCGTGCCAGCACCGCCAGCAGGGCCAGGGACACAGTGCCGGCGCTGAGCTCCTTCTGGAACTTCTTCAGTTGGACTTCGAGCTCGGCCATGACGTTCTCCGCTAGCGTGGAGTCCACACTAGTGCGAAGTCAGCTATAGCGAACGTGCCGTTAGTCACCCTGCCCTGCGTCGGGGGCGGCTGGCGGGCGGACCGGTCGATCACGCAGAATCGGCTGATCACCATCCGAAGGGTCCGCCATGTCGTCACACCGCCCCGCCCTGCTCGCTGTTGCCGCCGCCTGTCTGTTGCCGGCCCTGGCTTCTGCCGCCACGCCGTACCGAAGTGCCCAGCAGATCATCGACGCTTCCCCGGCCAGCGACTGGCGCACGCCGGAGCCGGCCAACCTGCTGGTGATGAACCTGCCGGGCGGCCAGGCGATCATCGAGCTGGCCCCGGCCTTCGCCCCGCAGCACGTGGCCAACATCCAGACGCTGGCGCACGAGCACTTCTGGGACAACGAAAGCATCTACCGGTCGCAGGACAATTTCGTGGTGCAGTTCGGCGATGCCGAGGCCGACGACGCGGCCAAGGCCAAACCGCTGGGCAGCGCGAAGCGCAAGCTGCCGGCCGAGTTCGAACGCAGCAGTGCGGGACTGAAAGTGAGCGTACTGCCGGACAGTGACGGCTGGGCGGACCGCACCGGCTTCGTCGACGGCTTCCCGGTCGGCCAGGACACGGCAGACGGCAAGACGTGGCTGGCACACTGCTACGGCGCGCTGGGCGCGGGCCGCAACAACGAAGAAGACAGCAGCATCGGCGCGGAGCTGTACGTGGTGACCGGGCAGTCGCCCCGCCAGCTGGACCGCAACATCACGGTGGTGGGCCGGGTGATCAAGGGCATGGAACTGCTCAGCGCAATCCCACGCGGCCCGGCGCCCATGGGTTTCTACACGGACGTGGCACTGCGCACGCCGATCATCTCGATCCAGCGCGTGAGCGATCTGCCGGACGCGCAGCGCCCGAAGCTGCAGATCCTGCGCACCGATTCGAAGACCTTTGCCGACACCGTGGAAGCGCGCCGCAACCGCGTGGACGACTTCTACAAGCGCGCGGCCGGGCATATCGACCTGTGCAACATTCCGGTGCCGGTGCGGTGATTGCGCGAAGGGCCCTTTCGCAACGTTTACCTGGTTTGGCGGGACGGTGCGGGTTCACGGGGGACGCCGTAAACCCATCCATGGGGGCTTGTCAAAAACATCCATGTTTTTGACACCCCCGCGAACCCGCCCCGACCCACCTTCGACAGG
>JAEWLO010000041.1 GCA_023457475.1 Pseudomonadota bacterium
GCCCAGGCGATACCGAGGGTCGGCCAACGGCCGGCGCTACCGATTCGCGGTTGATATGGCATTCCCGCGGCCACGTCCCCCGCGAACCCGCACCGTCCCGCCAAACACGGGAATCTTTGTGCACCCGGTGTTCCCAGCAATGCATGACGAACGCCGGAAACGAAAAAACCCGCTTGCGCGGGTTTGATCATTTACTGAGTCATGGTGCCCAGGAGAGGACTCGAACCTCCACGAAGTTGCCCCCGCTAGCACCTGAAGCTAGTGCGTCTACCAATTCCGCCACCTGGGCGACTCAGGGGGCGAATTCTGGACATGTCGAAGAGGCTTGTCAACGCTTTTGTTAAAATTCTTCACAAACCTGCATGCGTGTCGCCCATGACCGGCCATGCACATCCGCGCGGGTTACCATGGAGGCCGATGAAAACCAAAAAACCGACCCGGGGCACCAAGAGTCCCAAGTCTCCAGCCCCGAAAAAGGGCGCTGGTCCGTCGGGCAAGTCCCGCGCCGCTGCCAAGCCTGGCAAGCTGCCGCCCTGGATGCCCGAATCCATGCAGACCTCCGCACCGCCAGCCCGTGGTGGCAAGCGTGGCGGCCCCAAGCCCGCCGGCGCTCCCGTTCCCACCCGGCGCAACCCGCATCCCCTCCCGGCAGGCGCGCCGATCGATGATCCGCATGCGGCCCGCGAGGCGGAACGCTATGCGCAGCCGATTGCCAGCCGCGAAGCCATCCTGCAGCTGCTCGACCGCTGTGACGGCCCCCAGACCGCCGCCGAGATCGGCGCGCACCTCGGCCTGACCGAGCCCGACCGCGCCGACGCGCTCGGCAAGCGCCTCGGGGCCATGGTCCGCGACGGCCAGCTGGTACAGAACCGACGCGGCGGGTTCGCGCCCGTACAGGCCACCAACCTCATCACCGGCGTGGTCATCGCCAACCCCGAAGGGTTCGGCTTCCTGCGCCCGGTCGAGGGGGGCGACGACCTGTTCCTGGCACCCTACGAAATGCGCAAGGTGCTGCACGGCGATCGCGTGCTGGCCAATGTCACCGGCATCGACCGTCGTGGCCGCCGCGAAGGCAGCATCGCCCGCGTGCTCGAGCGCGGCATGACCCGCCTGATCGGCCGCTTCAGCGTCGAGTTCGGCATCAACTATGTCGTGCCCGACGACAAGCGCATCCAGCGCAACGTGCAGATTCCGCCCGACCAGACCGGCGACGCCCGCGACGGTCAGCTCGTGGTCTGCGAACTGACCCAGGCACCGGACACGCGGCGTCCACCGATCGGCCGCATCATCGCCGTGCTGGGGGACAAGCTGACCGCCTCGCTGATCGTGGAAACCGCGATCCATGGCCATGAACTGCCGTTCGAGTTCCCGCAGGCCGTGCTCGACGAAGCGGCGGCCGTGCCGATGACCGTGGAGCCGGCGATGATCGGCGACCGCGTCGATCTGCGCGCCACCCCGCTGGTCACCATCGACGGCGAGGACGCCAAGGACTTCGACGACGCCGTGTACTGCGAGCCGAACGCCGAAGGCTTCCGCCTGATCGTGGCCATCGCCGACGTCTCCAACTACGTCCGTCCGGGTACCCCGCTGGATGACGAAGCGCAGAAGCGCGCCACGTCGGTGTACTTCCCGGGCTTCGTGGTACCGATGCTGCCGGAAACCCTGTCCAACGGCATCTGCTCGCTGATGCCCATGGTCGACCGCATGTGCTTCGTGTGCGACATGCAGATCGGCCGCGACGGCGAAGTGGCGCATTCGCGCTTCTACGAAGCGGTGATGAACTCGCATGCGCGCCTGACCTACACCCAGGTGTGGCAGGCGGTGGGCGAGAACGACGCGGCCGCACGCAATGCGATCGGCCCGCTGCTGCCGCAGGTCGAGCGACTGCACCAGCTGTACAAGGTACTGGCCAAGGCGCGCACCAAGCGCGGTGCGATCGAATTCGAGACCTCCGAAGTACGCTTCGTGCTGGACAACACCGGCCAGGTCACCCAGGCCGGCATGCTGGTGCGCAACGACGCGCACAAGCTGATCGAGGAATGCATGATCGCGGCCAATGTGCAGGCGGCGCGCTACCTCATCAGCAAGCACGTGCCGGCCCCATACCGTGACCACGAGAAGCCGCCGGAATCCAAGTTCGAGGACCTGCTGGAGTTCCTGAAGGAATTCAAACTGAGCCTGCCGCCGTGGTCCAAGGTGCAGCCGGGCGACTACACCAAGCTGCTCAAGAAGGTGCGCGAGCGTCCCGACGCCGCGTTGCTGGAGTCGGTGCTGCTGCGCAGCCAGAGCCTGGCGGTGTACTCGCAGGACAACACCGGCCACTTCGGCCTGGCGCTGGACGCCTATGCCCACTTCACCTCACCGATCCGGCGTTACCCGGACCTTCTGGTGCACCGCGCGATCAAGCATGCGCTGAGCGGCAAGCCGCTGGAGAAGTTCACCTATACCCCGCGCGAGATGGCGGCATTGGCGCTTCAGTGTTCCGAACGCGAGCGCCGTGCCGACGAGGCCGAGCGCGAGGTCGATGAGCGTTACCGGGCGGCGTGGATGGAAAAGCACGTCGGCGGCCAGTTCGAGGGCGTGATCAGCGGCGTCACCAGCTTCGGCCTGTTCGTGGAACTGGACGAATCCAAGGTCAACGGCCTGGTCCATGTCACTCAACTGCCGCACGATTACTACCACTTCGACGCGACCCGCAAGACGCTGACCGGCGAACGTCGTGGCAGCAGCTATCGGCTGGGCGACCGGGTGCGGATCCTGGTGCTCAAGGCCAGCATGGAGGAGCGCAAGATCGATTTCCGGCTGGTCGAGGAGAAGAACGGGGAACTGCCACCCCCGCCACCGCGCGGCCAGCCGGCCAAGCGCCAGAAACAAAAGTACTGACCCGGCCCTCCGGGGCCACGCACCGGGTTGCGCGGGCCGTTGGCCGGCCCTCCGGATCTCCAACGGAGGCCGACCATGTCCCAACCACCCGTTGAATTCTCCGGCGGCTGCCAATGCGGAGCCATCCGTTTCCAGGTCGTCGGCCACCCCCCTGACGCGTCCATCTGCCACTGCCGCATGTGCCAG
>JAEWLO010000042.1 GCA_023457475.1 Pseudomonadota bacterium
GTATCGCGCGCCGCCGCATACAGCCGGTCGGTCGCGCCCGGCGACACCGCGAAGCGGCCGCCCACGGCCTTCACCTGCTCCATCTGTGCGGCGGTGAGCACGGTGCCGGCACCGACCACGGCGTCGGGAACCGCTTCGACCATCGCTGCGATGGCGTCCATCGCCACCGGCGTACGCAGGGTGACTTCGATGACCGGCAGACCGCCGTTGAACAGCGCACGCGCCACGCTCACCGCGTCGTCCACGTTCTCGGGGGTGAACACCGGAATCACCGGGGCCAGTTTCAGAACTGCGCGTACGCGCGGATCAGCGCCGGACATCGAATCGCTCCTCGCCCGTGAGGGCCATCACGTCAGCTTCGCTGACAGGGTTGAAGTCACCCGGGATCGAGTGCTTGAGGATGGCAGCGGCCAGACCGAAGCGCACGACCGCCTGCGGATCGAAGCTGCGCATCATGCCATGCAGGATGCCTGCGGCGAAGGCGTCGCCACCGCCGATGCGGTCGACGATGCCCACCATCTCACGCGCGGCGGCCACCGCACGGGTGCCGTCGCGGCCCACCAGCATCGCCCCCAGCGAATGATGGTCCACGCTGTGCGGCGTGCGCTGGGTGCAGGCCATCCACTGCAGGCGCGGGAAGGCGGCAAACGCCTGCGCGGCGGCGGCATCCACGCGCTCGGCCACGTCGGCCTGCGGGAACTCGCCGCCAAGCACCACCCCGATATCGCGGTAGTCCGCGAAGGCGACGTGCGCGCAGGCGAACAGCTCGCGCAGGATGCGCGGCGCATCGCCTTCCCAGCGCGCCCACAGCGACGGACGGAAGTTGCCATCGAAGGACACCTTCACGCCGCGCGCGCAGGCCATCTGTGCTGCGACCAGGGTGGCTTCGGCCATCGCAGGGTTCAGCGCCGGGCTCACGCCGGAAAGGTGCAGCCACTCCACGCCATCCAGCAGCGCATCCCAGTCGTAGTCCGCAGCGCTGCCGAGCGAGAACGCCGAGTCCACGCGGTCGTACACGACTTCGCTCGCGCGCTGCACCGCACCGGTGGTAAGGAAGTACAGGCCCATGCGCCCAGGGCGGGTCTGCACCTGCGCGGTGTCCACACCATGCCGCCGCAGCTCGCCGCTGACGAACTGCCCCAGAGGGTTGTCGGGCAGCGCGCTGACCATTGAAACCGAATGACCGAAGTGGGCAAGCGAGACCCCCACATTGGCCTCCGCGCCACCGGGGTGTACCGTCAGCTGCGCCGTCTGCAGCAGCAGTTCACGGCCGGGGGCGCTCATGCGCAGCAGCAACTCTCCAAAACACACAACACGACTCATGGCGATGGATCCTTCGTGGTGACGCTGACCCGGAGGTCAGGGGCGGACAGATTGGCTAGCGGTGTCATTCTAACGGGGCAACGCCGTCCGTCTACCCGGTCTTGGTGCTGTACCCATTGTCCCGCAAGCCTCTGCGAGACATTGCAGGTCTGTTGCGGTGCAAGATGCCCCCGCCTCCACGTGCTGTTAACGTCCGCTCTGACCAGCGGTGTCATTGCACGGACGTACCGCCGGATTGCTGTTTCATGTAGCACCTTGGGAGAGGGAAAACATGCAATACCGAAACAACACACAGAAAAAGACACCGGTTACCTTGCTTGCACTGTCCATTGGTCTGGCGCTTGGCAGCCCCGCCCTGGCACAGGAGCAGACCGGCACCGCCGCCACCGAACTGGACACCGTGGTGGTCACCGGCTACCGCGCCAGCGTGGAGAAGGCGCTGGACATCAAGCGCGGTGAATCCGGCGTGGTGGACGCCATCGTCGCCGAAGACATCGGCAAGTTCCCTGATCTGAACCTGGCCGAGTCGCTGCAGCGCGTGCCCGGCGTGGTCATCGCCCGCGAAGCCGGCGAAGGCCGCAACATCTCGGTACGTGGACTGGGCCCGGACTTCACCCGCGTCCGCATCAATGGCATGGAAGCGCTGACCACGGTCGGTGCCGGCGACCAGAGCGGCGGCACCAACCGCGGCCGCGGCTTCGACTTCAACGTGTTCGCCTCGGACCTGTTCTCGCAGCTGATCGTGCGCAAGACCGCTTCGGCCGACGTGGAAGAAGGTTCGCTTGGTGCCACCGTCGACCTGCGCACCGCGCGCCCGTTCGACTACGACGGCTTCACCTTCGCCGCCAGCGGCCAGGCCAGCTACAACGCGATGGCTGAAAAAGCCGACCCGCGCGTGGCCGCGCTGGTTTCCAATACCTGGGCCGACAACACCTTCGGTGCCCTGTTCTCGGTGGCCTATTCCGAGCGCCAGGCACTGGAAGAAGGTTCCAACACCGGCCGTTGGGCCAACGGCCCGAGCAACGGCAATTTCAGCGCCACCTCGCCGTTCACCGAGGCACGCAGCGCCAATGTCTACCACCCGCGCTTCCCGCGCTACGTGCAGATGGAGCACGAGCAGAAGCGCCTGGGCATGACCGGCACCCTGCAGTGGAAGCCGAGCGACGCCACCGAGATCTCGCTGGATGCGCTGTACTCGAAGATCGACGCCGAGCGTGACGAGAACTACATCGAGGCGATCTCGTTCAGCCGTGGCACCAGCACGAATCCGCGTCTGGTCGGCAAGCCGAACACCATCGTCAAGAACGGCGTGATTGAAAACAACGCGCTGGTCTATGGCGAGTTCGACAACGTCGACATCCGCACCGAAAACCGCCATGACGAGTGGAGCACCGAATTCACGCAGGTCGCGCTGAACGGCCAGCACCGCTTCGGCGACGACTTCACCTTGTCCGGCAAGGTCGGCATCTCGCGCTCCAAGCACGAGAATCCGATCCAGACCACGATCATCATGGACAAGTACGACGTCGACAATTACAGCTACGACTACCGGGGCAACAGCCGGTTCCCGAAGCTGAACTACGGCATCGACCCGACCAATGCGGCCGGCTGGGAACTGGCGGAAATCCGCCTGCGTCCGCAGTACGTCGACAATGACTTCGACACCGGTCAGATCGACTTCAACTGGAACATCAGCCCCGGCTTCCGCCTGAAGGGCGGCGTGCTGGCCAAGGACTACACCTTCAAGACCACCGAACTGCGCCGCGCCAGCGAACTGGCCGTGCCCAACTTCGCCGACGGCACCAAGATCGTCCCGGTCGACATGACCCAGCCGGCCAGCCTCAAGGGCATCACCGGGTATCCGGACAAGTGGGTGGTGCCGAACCTGGACGCCATCGCCGACCAGTTCGACATCTACAGCAACAGCGGCATCTACGCTGTCGCACCGCGCGCCAACAACGTGCGTACCGTGGAAGAAGAAGACCGCGGCGGCTACCTGATGGGTGAGTTCTCCACCGATCTGGGCAGCATCCCGTTCTCCGGTAACTTCGGCGTCCGCTACGTGCGCACCAAGCAGATCTCCACCGGTCTGTCGACGCTGGCCAGCGGTACCGTCTCCACCACGTCCAGCCGGACGTACGACGACACCCTGCCCTCGTTCAACCTGGTGGCGGAAATCACCCCGGACTTCCTGATCCGCCTGGGTGCCGCCAAGGTGATGAGCCGCCCGGGCCTGGGCAGCCTGACCCCGGGCGCGACCGTCGCCGTGGCCGGTGGTGCGCGCACCATCTCCAGCGGCAACCCGAACCTCGACCCGATCCGCGCCACCAACGTGGACCTCGGCTTCGAGTGGTACTTCAACGAAGGCGCGATGGCCGGCGTCGGTCTGTTCTACAAGGACATCGACAGCTTCGTGCAGACCACGCGCGAAGTGGCTCCGTACAGCGCCAGCGGCCTGCCGGCCGAACTGCTGATCGGCACCGGTGCCTCGCCGGCGGATGACTTCACCTACACCAAGCCGGTGAACACCCCGGGCGGTGAGCTGTACGGCGCGGAGGTGAACTACACCCAGCTGTTCACCTTCCTGCCGGGCAACTGGTCGAACCTGGGCATCCAGCTGAACTACACCTGGGTGGAATCGCAGATCCAGTACATCAACTCCACCGGCCAGCCGGTGATGAAGGCCGACCTGACCGGTCTGTCCAAGTCGTCCTGGAACGCCACGCTGTTCTATGAAGGCAAGGTCTGGTCCGGCCGCGTGTCGGCCACCAACCGCGACGACTACCTGACCCAGGTACCGGGCACGGAAGCCGGCTTCAACATGGACGGTACCCACGGCATGACCGGCACCACCTTCATCGACGCGTCGATCCGCTATGCGGTCAGCGACAAGCTGGAGCTGAGCCTGGAAGGCATGAACCTGACCAACGAAGCCAGCGACGAGTGGGTGTACTCGCCGGCCACCGGTCGCCTGCCGCTGCAGTACACCGAAACCGGGCGGCAGTACATGCTCGGCGTGCGCTACAAGTTCTGACGCGCACCCGACAGCGGCGTGGGCAACCACGCCGCTGTTGCGGCGCAAGATGCCGCATCGATGTCCCCTTGCTAGTTTCTGACGGCCCTGCGCTGGCGCGGCGGCCGTGGCCGACCGTACTGTTCCGCTGACGAGCATCGCGGTGGCGTTCTCGCTGTGGAAAGGAAGGTCACATGCCGCACCGCATTTCCCGATTGGCCAGCCTGCTGGCACTCGCGCTCACCACCGGCGGAGCCACCGCCGCACCGCAGCTGCTGTTCCATGTCTCTGCCGAACAAGGCCTGCAGGCCGACCAGGCGCAGGGCGACCCCGTTCCCAACTTCGTCGACAAGGTCACCACAGTGGCCGACGGCGCGCACGGGCGCGCCATCCAGTGGGCGGACGACGGCGTGCTGTCGTGGAACGCGCCCGGCAACATCCAGGCGCAGCGCGGCACCCTCGGTTTCTTCTGGCGTCCCCGCTACGCAGTGGGTGAAGCGCCCTTCGTGATCTTCCGCGTCGGCTATGCCGACCACAGCAGCTGGGACATGGCCTGGCTGCGCATCGACTGGAACGGCCACGGCTTCGATGCCTTCGTGA
This sequence comes from Pseudomonadota bacterium, assembly GCA_023457475.1. Classification (GTDB taxonomy): domain Bacteria; phylum Pseudomonadota; class Gammaproteobacteria; order Xanthomonadales; family Xanthomonadaceae; genus Stenotrophomonas. The sequence goes on from JAEWLO010000042.1 coordinate 4,937, forward strand.
CCGACGCCAACCTCGCCCGCACCCGGGTCTCGTTCAAACTGGACGCCCTGCCCGCCGCCGACCGCTGGCAGCACATCGCCTTCGGTTGGGACGAAGACCACGGCGTGCGCCTGTACATCGACGGCCGCGAGGTGGCCCGGGAAGAGACCACCGCCGACTACGATGCCGCGCTGGACCAGCTCGGCCTTGCCGGCCGGGTAATGGCCCCGTATCAGGTGCAGAGCCGCTACAACTTCCTGCGCGGCAGCGACTTCGACGAGATCCGGGTTTACGACCAGTTGCTCGATGCCGCCGGCATGGCCGCGCTGGCCGCGAACCGCGCGCCCGGCACCGCCGTTGGCACCGCCGACGCCCAGCGCGCCTGGAACCATCGCTTCGGTTGGGACCGCGCGCTGCCGCCCGCGCTGACCGCGGCAACCACCTCGATCCGCAAGGTCGAGTTCGCCGACACCAAGGACCACAAGCAGTGGATGTGGAAGGCGACTGACGGCATCGCCGAAACCACCTGGCCGGGCGTGTACAACCGCTCGCGCCTGCCCGGCCGCAATGACTATTTCCAGCTGCCGGACTGGAACACCTATGTGGAAGGCGGCCAGCAGCTCGACCTGACGGTGCCGGCGGATGAAACCGTCAATCGCGTCGAAGTGCGCGGTGCCGCATTCGGGTCGCTCAGCGTCAGCCATGAGGGAGCCGCCGCACAGCCGCTGCTGCAGCGCCCGCAGGGCGTGGTGCGCAGCGTGGATGACATTGCGGCACAGCGCGGCGGCGTGCTGCATTTCCGCAATACCGCACAGGAAACCCCGATCCAGGAGATCTGGGCGTACCAGGTCAGCGACGGAACCGAGCCGGAGGGGACGGTCAAGCAGCGCTACCTGATCGACAGCCAGGCCCTGCCCGACTACCTCAACATCACCGCGCTGCGCGAGTACATCGACGGGCGCTACCCAGCTGCCGAACGCAGCACGGTGATGGCGCTGCCGAAGGGCGCGGGTTCGCGCCGCCGGGGTGCCGACACGCTGCCGACGCAGCCGCTGCCGATCGTGCACGTGCTCATTCCCTCCGGCGTAGGCGACGCGCCGGCTGCGCAACCGCTCATCCGCAGCTGGGCGCACAGCTGGGAAAACATGTACGACGGCCTGGATGGTGTGGCCATCGACCTTCCGGCGCTGGACCTGCCGGCCACGCGCGACGGCCTGATCCCGCTCAATATCCGCATCAAGGACCCGATCTGGCCGGCCCGCGACATGATTGATGTCTCGGTCTCGGTGATGCCCGGCGAGAAGCGCACGCTGTGGCTGGACCTGCGCGACCGCATCCTGACCGCCGACAGCCTGTGGCTGAGCATCGCGTCCGGCGCGCCCGGCTTCAACGCCGTTTCGCTCGACGGTGCCGAGATCCGGCTGGTGTTCAAGGACCGCGACGCGGCCAAGCGCGAGCACACCGTCGACCGCTTCAACCAGGTACGTGACAACTGGGGCTTCCTGGTCGAGGAACACACCACCTCCAAGCGCCAGCGCCTGTATGCGCGCGTCTACGCCGACCTGAGCGACCTGCTGCGGGTGGACCCGGACCATGAACTGGGCCGGTTGTACTGGAACTACATCAGCTACAACAGCCAGGGCAAACCCCCGTTCAAGCAGCCGGAAGCCCCGAAGGGCGTGCCGCTGTGGGCGTTCCGCCAGACCGAAGACCTGAAGTACGTGCGCCGCTTCATCGACTGGTGGATCGACCACCGCCAGATCGCCTACGGCGACTTCGGCGGCGGCATCTCCGACGATACCGACCTCACCCAGCAGTGGCCGGGCCTGGCGTTGATGGGCGTCGAACCCGACCGGCTCAATGCCTCGCTCACCGCGCTGTCCGACGCCGTGTACCGCAATGGCATGTTCAGCAACGGCCTCAGCACCATCGAAACCGATGAGCTGCATTCCTACGAGGAAGGCATCAACGCCAACAGCGCGATGCTGTACCTCAACTGGGGCGACCCGCTCACGGTCGAGCGCCTGATGGAAACGGTGAAGGCTTTCGACGAGCGCATCATCCTGCCCAATCCGCAGGGCCACCTGCTGTTCTCCAGCAACTGGTTCGGCGGCAACAAGGTGTACCGCGAGCCCAACTGTCAGTGGCAGAAGCCATACTCCTTCCCCGCGCTGCATCCGGCTTTCCTGGTCGGCCAGTACAACGCCGATCCCACCGGCCGCAAGCTGGTGGTGGGCCTGGCGGATGGGTACCTGGCCCATGCGTACACCGACGAAAAGGGCCGCTGGGCACTGCCGAACGAGATCAACTGGGCGACCGGCAAGACCCGCGGCGGGGAGCTCAACAATGGCTCGGGCGGTGGCGACACGATGCATACCTTCTGGGCGGCATGGCGCTGGACCGGCGACGACAAGTACCTCAAGGCGCTGGACTACCGCGTGGCGCGGGGCGGCCCCGGGGCGCTGGCCAATCTCGGCGAGAATTTCGTGGAGGTACTGGACCGCAGCGGCGAATGGAATCCGAAGCTGATCGCTGACGCCGACGCCGGCAAGACCGGCTTCGAGAGCGTGATGGCGTGGCAGGCCACCGGTGACAAGAAGTACCTGGAAGCACTGCACGCCGACGGCATCCAGGCCAAGGCCCAGCGCGAGTACATGAACACCGAAGGCCACTGGTGGTCCGACCGGGTGGAAGCGCCCAGCGAGTTCCTGCAGCGCGCCCGCCTCGGCGGCATCGCGCTCAAGCGCAACCAGAGCTGGTCGGGGCATACCGTGAGCTGGCGCTTCGCGCAGCCGGGCGCCGCCGAGCAGGTGGGTCTGCTGGTGCACGCACCGAACACCGAACGCTTCATCGTGACCGCCCATAACCTGGGCAAGCGTGCGGCCGATGCGCGCATGAGCACGTGGAACGTCACCGCCGGCACCTGGCGCATGCGCAGCGGTGTGGACCGCGATGGCGACGGAAAGATCGACGGCAAGGCGACCGAGCAGCAGATGACGCTGGAGCGCAGCGCCGAGATCCCGCTGCGCTTCGCACCCGGCCAGACCCAGGTGTTCGAGTTCGAGCTGGTGCAGGCCGGTACGCCGGTGGAACTGCGGCCGGACCTCGGGATTGGTCGAGGCGACCTCCGCGTGGACGGCAAGCAGGTGCACGTGACCGTGCACAGCCTCGGGCATGTGGGCACACCGGTGGGCGTGGCGGTGCTTGAGGATGCGGGTGGTCGTGAGATCGCGCGGATTGAAGTGCCGGCGATGGAGGCACCGACGGACCTCGTACCGAAGACCACCACGGTGGCACTGCCGTTGCCGGCCGGGAACCGGGATGGCCTCCGCGTGCGGGTTGCCTTGGAAGGCGACGCGCCGGAAGTCACCCAGCGCAACAACGTGCTGCGCCTCTAGGACTCTCGAACAACCCGCGTACCGGAACAACCTGCGTACTGGACCAACCTGCGTACTGGACCAACCTGCGTAGGGACACGCCATGCGTGTCCTCGCGGCCCCTCATCGCTCGCAATTCATCGGCTCCGGCCGGCACCGCGATGACACGCATGGCGTGTCACTACGCTCTACGGTCGCTCGTTACAGCGTTACGGTGCCCTCGATGCACGTAACGCAAGCCTCTTCTCGCACGTCACCGACAGTTCAACAGCAGTGCACCGTCGCTCCTTGCTCTAGGGCAACCCGCCGACGTCAGATTTCAGAAAGAAACCAGAGCAGCACGCTCAGCGGCAGACTGCCACCCTTGAATCACAGGAGCCAAGGAGCCGCGCCCTGCTCCGTGACGAACGGCACAACTTAGGCGCAAAGCGCTCCAACTAAGACAATTCCTATATCGCCTACATCACTGAACTCCAGAGAATTCAATTGCTTCATACGAAGCCGCCTCTGCATTCAGTTGACAAGGAAGCAATAGGAAACATGAATCATCAGAACAAAGAAGCTCAGAGCCTGACGATCACCGTACACAAGGCGCTTGCAGGTGACCTCATTCACATCAGCACACCCTGTCAAAGGAGCGTCCTGATTGACTGCGGCTACCACAAAGGTGACGAGATCCGCGACGACATCCTGAATCTCCATGACTCAATCCACGCCATCATTCTAACGCACCAGCACTTGGACCACTTTGCAACCGCAGCAAAGTTCATTTGTGGAAGCAGGGTGTCGCCCCAGATTCTTCACTCAGGAGTAGCGTACCCCGCTGGCCACATCCCACGCACCGGTCTGAGTACGTGTCCGCACTATGACGGTCTCGAACAATCGCTTTGGCTGCAGTACTCTTCGGTCGTTCAGGACGCAAATCGGTGGCAGTCCGTAAAAGGGCTGCGAGACGTTCGAATCTACAACGCTCTAGGCTCGAAACAGTACCCTGATCCTACCGACGACACCTATCACGCGCTAAACCGTACCGCGACTCCGGTAATGATTGAGTACGGACCGCACCGAATTCTGATTGGCAGTGATATCGAAGGAGATCAGCTCGCAGAAGTCGCAGCGATGAGCGACCGACCAGCTACACTCTTCGTAGGCAGTTCGCATGGAAGGCCATCACACAACCCCGATCATGCGCTGTCAAGGCTCGATCCCAGATACATCTGCCTGACTGACTCCTTCGATGGGTCTGACTTCACATCGCACTTCCGCCACTCGCGGCCTGACAGCGACGTGAGAAGCGTGAACATCGACGGGACACAACGCTACACAATGTTCGCGGACGGTGCGATAACTCGCCAATCACTGGCGGTGCCAGCATGAGCGCGCAAATTGCTCTCCTTGGATCAAGCACCGTTGATCCAAGGCACTCAGAAGAAACCAAGCAGATCCTGCACCAGTTGGCGAAGATCGCCTCCCAGCACCGAGCCACCATTCTCACTGGCACGGGCGGTGGGGTGTCGGCTCTTGCCGCTGAGGTGTTTCCCTGTCACGACGTGGAAGTGATTGGCATATCGCCGTCGAGCAACGCCGAGGAACACGAGAGCGAAACAGGAGAAGACCCTGCCATCTACAGCAGCATGATCTTCACTGGCATGGGCTTCGAGGGTCGTAATGTGACCTTGGTGAGGTCTGCAGACGTTGTTGCAGCAGTTGGCGGACAGACTGGAACCCTTAACGAGCTGACTATCGCCTGGGATGAAGGGAAAATCGTTGCCTTGGGAGACGACACAAGCTTTCTCGGCTGCGCATCATCGATCTTCCATGATGTCTCGCGCAGGGTCCCGAGAAAGTCCGATCGATCAACGCTCTATCACGCGGCAACTGTTTCGAGATCATTGACCTCAGCACTTGAACATCATGCAAATCTTCCAAGGAACTTGACGAGACTGACAGTAGAAGAATTATTCCAGGAAGCCGGGGCAGTTCAGTATGGCCACTTCGAGATCAAATCTGGGCACCACACCACGGAATTCTGGGAGAAGGCGATTCTTCTTGAGCGAGGTGACATTGTGTCAGAGCTCGCACGACGTCTGTCCAATCTGGTTATCAGGCTAAATCCAGATATCATCGTCGGACCACCCATAGGTGGTGCCTTCCTTGCCAGCGCAGTGGGCAAACATAGCGGAATCCGCTCACTCTTCTTTGACAAGAACGAATCTGGGATGCCCAGGCTTGCACGGTCTTACAGGATTACAAAGCACTCGTCGGCTCTCATCATCGACGACATCATCTCAGCTGGAAACACGATCGCGGCAGCCGAAAATGAGCTTGATCGATTGGGTCTTAAGTGCCTCGGATCCGCCGTTCTGGTCGATCGACGAGGCGGCTCGCCGGCATCGGACGTTGCTCAAACTCGATATCCGATCCAATCACTTCTAAAGAAGAACCTACCCATAAATGTGACGGAATCCGAATGCGCCAACTGCGCTTCCGGAGGTCGACCGACGATCAACAAGGACGAACCGGTGATCATTCTATGACAACTCTGGAAGCAGACTCCAAATGGATGCTGGTCGCACTTCTAGAGGGAAGGAAAGCCCAGGGGCGATCGTACCCCAATCCCCCGGTCGGCGCGGTGCTGGTAATGAACAGCCAAGTCATATCCACCGGCTACACGCAACACAACGGTGGAAGTCACGCCGAGGTGGTCTGCCTGAACGCAGTATCTGAACCGGTGGATGGTGCAACCCTGTACGTCACCCTTGAACCATGCAATCAGATCGGCTTGACGGGAAAGTGTACAGACACAATCAGATCCCGGGGCATCTCACGCGTGGTGATAGGAATGCAGGATCCAAATCCAGATGTGTGCGGGTCCGCAATCAGAGAGCTACAGTCAGCCAACATCGCGGTTGAAGCCGGCGTTCTTGAAGAACTCTGCAGAAGAGACTTGGAGGAGTATGCATGGCGGGTGAGAAATGGATTCACAAAGGGCTTCGCCGGGGAGTCAGCAAAGCGCTGGAATGACCACTCCTTCTCATGGATAAAGCACTTGGAAAACGATCGTTGGGCTCAGGAGTTCATCCATGAGGCGAGCTTGCGTACCCACCTCGGAGACGTACGCGGCCTGAGTGTCTTGGACTTTGGTGGCGGCAATGGCGACATCTCTGCGAAGCTGAACGAATGGGGGGCTAATGTCACGTACACCGACCACTCAAGCGTACTGCTCGAAGTGGCGAGAGCAAAAAATAATGGAAACTCGGTCACTTTCCTTACAAGCGATGAGTTCAACAATCAAAGTAGTGACTCGCGATACGACATCATAGTCGCCAGTATGGTGCTTCATGATATTGAGAATCTTGAGCAGGTTCTTCGTCAGCTCCATGGCAGGCTGAATCCTGGTGGATTGTTTTACGCGACATCACTTCATCCGTGCTTCAAGTCCACGCATAGCCAATGGCTGAAGGGTCGGACAGAAATCGATGCTCAGGGGCAGATCATCGATCGGTATGGAAACTTCGGCGTGAACATGCAAGCCATCTCCGGAGGCGGGCCGTCGGGGATAGCGACGATCAACATGCATCGCAAGGCCGAGGACTACCTCAACGCATTCCTCAATTGTGGATTCGCAATTAGAAGGGTGTTCGAGCCCGATGGACGTGATCACGCCGACTACTCCAGCAGCGCGATTGAACAGGCCGATCATTGGTTTAGGAAGTCGCCGATTCTTGGCGTCGTATGCAGCATCAACGAGCGCTTCGGCCAATCGTAGTAGAAATCCTTCGCGGCATTGGTGCGAGGTCAACCTTTGGTAGGCCACGAGCTGGTGCTGCCCAGCCCATGGCAGCGCCTCGCACCACATCATGGAAAGAAAAGAACCTCACCCCTTCCGTACCGCTGCGGCCCTATGGCCTGCTCTGCTGATCGCGATGCTGGATCAGTGCGCGCTGCTAATCGCAATTCCAGTTCTTCCCGTAGCCTTCCTGGAGATGGGATACTCACCAGCCGAAGCCGCCACCTATGCAGGTGCTGCGGTGTCACTTTTTGCCGCAAGTCAGTTGATGGGGAGCCCGTTCAGCGGCCGCCTGTCCGACAAGTTTCCCAGATACAAGGTTCTTGCGGGATGCGGTCTTATCAGCTCGGCAGGCCTAATATTGTGCTGCCTTGCGCCAGCAGCGTCCTTCGTACTGGCGGGGAGAGTCGTGTGCGGATTGGGTGGCGGCAGTCGCGGTGTGCTCGCCGCCATTGTCAGCGACGAAGCTGATCAAAGCTACAGACATATCGCATTCTCCAAGCTCAATGCTTGTACTAGCGCAGCCTACATCGTGGCCCCTGCAGTCGGAGGAGTGCTCTCATTCGTGTCTTGGCGTTTGCCGTTCGCTGTAGCCGGCACGCTTGCGTTCATGAGTGCCGTTGTCTGTTGGCTGTCTTCCACACGCTCCAATTCTTCAGAGTCATGCAGAGGTGTGAGTCCGGGTGCCAGAGAACGTAGAACCGGGGGATCCAGCCGAACTTCCATTGTGCTCATTTCTTTCTTCTGCAGCTTCGCTAACGTAGCCTTTCCAACCACCTTGGCTATTGCAAACACTGTGCGCTATGGATGGACGGCACTAGAGGTTGGGAGTCTCTTCACTCTTCTCGGGTTGTGTGGACTTGCAGCTCAACTCTGGGTGCTGCCGGTCCTGTCTCGACGATTTGATCCGAGACAGGTGCTTTCTGTCGCTCTCGCTTCTGGCCTCATCGGAATCACAATCTATGCTGTTTCCCCTACAACAGGCTGGTTCTATTCGGCGGTTCCTCTGATGGCAGTACTAATGCTTGCACCAAGCTCCATCCTGGCACTTCTTTCGACCACAGCAACGCAAGAGGCTCAAGGTAGCACTCAGGCTCTGATAACCATGAGCTCTGCTAGTGCCAGCCTCCTCGGCCCGAGTCTCTTCTCCTCACTTCTGGCGTGGCAGCTTTCGATAGACCCGGACCTTTCAGTACTGCCTGTCCTTCCATTTGCGCTGTCGGGTCTATGTCTAATTCTGGCGGTGACGGTACACGCTACAACATCTGCAATCCGGTCACGCTGACTGCCTCTTCCACCCTGCTCCCGTCGAAAATCGTCCTCAGAACATTAGTCTGAGAATGGGCGCTATAAGTCTACCGTCCCCTCAATACACGTCACACACGCCCCAGCGATCCACACCTCGTCGCCCCTGCTCTCTACCCGCACCCGGCCGGCTCGCCCCAACACCGTGCCCTGGCTGATCACATACGACGACGGTGCCGATCCCTCGGCCTGCAACCACCGCGCAATCCCCGCATTGAGACTCCCGGTCACCGGATCCTCCGGTGCCGCCTCGCCGGCGATAAACGCACGCGACTCAAACTGCGCATCCACCCCATCGTCCGCATCGCAGGCGGCAAACACACCCACCATCAGACCTTCCAGCGCCGGGTAATCCGGCCGCGCCGCCAGCACGGCCGTGCGGTCACGCAGGCGCAGCGCCAGCCACTCCGGGCCGTTCACTACCCACTGCGCGTCCAGCACATCCTCCGGCCGCACGCCCAGTCCTGCGCGCACCCGCTCCCGCAGCGCTGCGTCCAACGGCCCGGAGCGCAGCAGCGGCGGCGCCAGGAACGCCAGCCCCTCCGCACCCTGCCGGATCCGCACCAGCCCGATCGCACACTCCTGCACGATCTCTTCCCCGGCCGGTACACCCCCGCGCGCCAGCCAGGCAAAACAGCTGCCCAGCGTGGGATGCCCGGCAAACGGCAGCTCGCCCTGCGTGGTGAAGATGCGTACCCGGTAGTCCGCACGCGGATCGGTGGGTGGCAGCAGGAAAGTGGTCTCGCTCAGATTGGTCCAGTTGGCGAAGGCCGCCATGCGCGCCTCGCTCAACGTGGCCGCCTCATGCACGACCGCAAGCGGATTACCGGAGAGCGGGTCGGTGCTGAAGACGTTGATCTGATGGAAAGGATGGGTGGCCATGGTGCGCTCCTGAAGACGCCCACATCATGCCCGCCCAACCCGCACACGGGTAGAGCCACGCCCTGCGTGGCTGCGTGGGCACGTGTCGTCATCGGCCGCTTCTAGAAGGCGCTCGTGCCACTCCGGGCTTCGGAAAGGTTGCGGTTTTCGAAGGCAGAAAAGTGGTCACCCACGACATCGGCCCCCTTCAACCTCAAGCAACCCATGACACGCGGACTGCTGCGCCGCAACGCGAAGAGACGCGGACAACAGCAACGCGCACCGATTCCGCAGTCTGCACGTTGCATCCAGAGCGGCCAAGAAAATAGTGTCACCCACCCAGTGGACGTCACTGCTATTCGACCCCGCGCGACGACCCGGTAGGGTCGGTTCCCAAACGACCGCCATCAAGACGCCAACGCCCGGTAACGCATGGAAATGACGAAAGAACGCCGTAAGCGCGAGGCAATAGCAACCCATACAACAAAGAATGCCGAGTGAAATCACGCTCTGAACGGCTCAGCAGAGCGGCCCTCCTGATCGTCGCCGCCCAGCTCTCCGCCTGTACCGCAGACGCTCCCGACCACATCCCACCCATCTCCAATGAAGAGAAGGAGGACACGTCGACGGCGTCCTACACGCCACCGCCAAAAGCGTCTAATGCACCCACCAAGCCCCGCGCAACACCAGCGGCAATGGAACCACCCAACCCGAAGCACTTGAGGATCGAGTCCAGCTTCATAGCAGGCAAAGGCATATCAACGCATCACGCCGACGAAGTTCTGGAATCGTCGGCTACCTTTACCAAGGCGCTGGACGAGATGAATAACGATGCATCCCGCAGCCTGGAGGTGCAGGACATCACCCGCCATATCCGCAAAGCCCTCGACCAAGCGGTTGGTGCCGATGCGGCAGTCGCCGGCTTCGGCTGTGGTCTCACGATATGCATGGGAGCCGTGAAGGTGCGCTCCGTAGCCGAACACGAGCGATGGGTGATGCGCTTTCTCAATGATTCGTCGTTCAGAACCTTTGGGTTTGTCGACAACGTCGAGCGTGTGGGGAGCGCCTATGAAAGCCGATTCCTGCTGTCTACTGATCCGGAGGTTCCCGGCGTCACCGTTACTGACTAGCGAGGCAGGCATGCCCTCCTCTTTCTGATAGAAGTTCCAAGGTAAGACAAGAGATAGAACCGTATGGTGTGGTGGCGAGAAGCGGTCAAGGTGCAACTGAAGATTCAATTACGCGGGTTAGCCCTCGCCCTGGCGTACGCGGTGCTTTGCTGGGCAACGCGAAAGGTGTCGCTCGATCAGTTCTATCTTCCAGCAGGGGTGCGCGTTGCGGCACTTCTCATTTTTCCGGTACGCATGTGGCCGTACCTCATTCTTGGTGAGTACGCGTACTTTGCGCATCTTCGCCTTCCAATGGTGGAGACCTACGGCGCCAGTTGGGCTGTTGCGGCATCGATCGTGCCCATGCCCGTGGTCGCGCTGTTGGTGCACTGGCATCAACGCCTGCTAGTGCGATCAGATGCATGGCTCATCTCGCTGGCAGCGCTGTCGGCCGTATCGGCGACGATGGTCGGCCTGTGCCTTTCGCATCTGCTTTGGCCCATTCCACATAGGAATGAGTTCGCAACAGATGCCACCCGCAACATGCTTGGAAACTTCATTGGCATACTTACGCTTGCCCCAATCGCCATGCTTCGCGCCAAGGGACTGGTTGCTCGCACTTGGCTAATCCTTTCTGGAAAGAGAACCCTGTTCGCTCTCGCGACAATCGGTTCCCTCGCAATGCTAGTCCAGACATCTTCAGAGGAGTACAGCAACCTCCGTGTCTCGTTGCAGTTGTGCATGTTCATTCCGGCCGCGGCGCTCACGTGCATGTACGGCTGGCGGGGCGCAGCGGTCGGCATCATGAGCCTTAACCTGGCAGTAGGTCTGACCATGCCCGGGCCCGAGCCTTGGTCGTTCAATTCGGATACGTTCGTTGTTCAACAACTGCTTGCTACAGCAAGCGTTGCCCTGCTGATGACCGGGGACCGGATCAGTCATTACTATCTTCGATACACGCAGAACCTCCGCTACCAGGAAGCATCCGCCACGCACATCAGAGCATCTCAGCTGTTTGCCGAGATGCATCTAAGAGATTGTGTGGGCGACATGCGAAGGGTGGGTGATCGTATAGATCACTCTCTTAGCGAGGTTGCACACTGGCTGGAAGAGCAGGGCAATCATCGTCTATCGAGAAGCATAGTAAAGATAGCTGCTGCCAACTCGCACAAGTTCCGCGATCAGACCAGCCTTGTTTACCCTGCGCCAATTGAGCACGTTGGTCTTTATCTCAGTCTGCAGATCACTGGGATTGCCGAGGAATGGAAAGACACAAGGCGCGTACTCACTCCACGTCTAACCGGTGATCCGTGCCCGCTTCGCATAGGTGTTCAACTGGCGGCCTACCGCACGTTGATCGACGCGGTTGGGATCATCATGAAACACGAGCAGGGGCATGTGAGGGTGAGAGCCCGGTGCTTCCAGCTGGAAGGAAACCATGGCATAGCGATATCTGTTGAACTGCATGACCCGATCGCAGCATTGTCAACGTCCACACGCTCAGTTGCCATCGAGCTGCTCACGGGGCGCGTTCTGGCATATCGCGGACGGGTGGACTGCCGCGCCAACAGAATAAGGATACTGCTTCTGGATCAACCATCATCTGACTTGGCCTGCTGAACGAGCAGGCCAAGCCGCCGTCGGTGCTGACGCCAGTGATCAGCGCAACCCTCGCTCCACGGACCATACCCTGGAGGCCCCATCGTCGAAGAGGATAATGGAGAAGTCATCATCCACATAGACGATGGTGTCGTCTGAGGCTGGCGATATCGTCAAGGGAAGCGACGGAAGCGAGACGAGGGCGGAGCTGCGTTCTGCCGGGACAGCCCAGAGGCGGTTTCCCGTTCTGCCAACAACCAAGTGCAGTACGCCAGAAGCATCCTGAACATTAAGTAGAACGGTGTCACCCTGAATAATCCGGAGCACCTTCCAGTCGCCGTGAGCACTCGCATCCTCGGATGGTGCGTCCGCGACTTGCGGCACAGCTTGCTGCTCATTTCCGACCCAGTCCTGCTGAGCGGCGGCGTGAAGTGGTGCAGCAAGCGAGATTGTAACGATAGCAGACAGCAGGAATGGTCGAGTCTTCATCTAGGTTCCTTGGAAGGATGAGGAATCGAACGATGCTAGCCAGTGGCCCACTCGCGCACATTGCATAATCTCTGAGAACGTGGGAATGCGTTGGTCGACTCGCTGATATCGCGGCGCAAGGCGTCGAGCCATCGTTGGGCGGATTCCAAGCGCGGCCGGGCAGAGCC
>JAEWLO010000043.1 GCA_023457475.1 Pseudomonadota bacterium
TGCCCACCATCGGCCGGGCAGGTCTATCGGCGGTCGTTTTTCAACCGACCCTACCGGCGAACGCAGGCCCCGGAGGTGTGTCGGCCAACGAGCCAACACGCATCCTGCCGCGTATCAATCAGCCACGCGCCCATTTTCCCGCGCATACCGCTTCGCAATCACCGCACACACAATCAACTGGATCTGGTGATAGATCATGATCGGCAGCACGATCGCGCCCAGGCTTCCACCGGCAAACAACACTTTCGCGATCGGCACACCGGTCGCCAGGCTCTTCTTCGAGCCGCAGAACAGAATGGTGATCTCGTCGGCGCGGCCAAAACCCATCCGCCGCGCGATGAAGCGGATGGTCGGCATCGCGATGCCCAGCAGCACCGCCGCCACCACCGCCACGCTCAGTAGCGAAATGACCGGCGTCTTGCTCCACAGGCCCTCGTTCACCGCCTCGCCAAACGCCGAATACACCACCAGCAGGATGGTGGCCTGGTCGGTGTAGCGCAGCAGCGCACGGTTGCGCTCCACCCACCTGGCAATCCAGGGCCGCAGCAGGTGGCCGGCCACGAACGGCACCAGCAGCTGCAGCATGATGCTCAGGATCGCCTGCCCCGGGTTGTGCATGCCGCCGGAGGTGCCGGCCAGCAGGGCCAGCAGCAGCGGCGTAAGGAAGACACCCAGGATGCTCGAGAGCGAGGCGCTCACGACTGCGGCCGGCACGTTGCCACCCGCCATCGAGGTGAAGGCGATGGACGACTGCACGGTGGAGGGCAGGGTGCACAGGAACAGCACGCCGATGTACAGCTCCGGGGTCAGCAGCCAACCGCGCAGCGGCTGGAACAGCAGGCCCAGCAGCGGGAACAGCACGAAGGTGCAGGCCAGGATGGTCAGGTGCAGCCGCCAGTGCAGCAGGCCCTTCAGGATGGCTTCGCGCGGCAGGCGTGCCCCGTGCAGGAAGAACAGGGCGGCGATGGCCACGTCGGTCACATCGTCCAGCACCATCGCGGCGGGTCCGCGCATCGGCAGGAACGAGGCCAGCAACACGGTGCAGAGGAGGGCGAGGGTGAAGTTATCCGGTCGCAGGCGCGACAACCAACGTGGCATGGCGGGCAGTGTCCTTTGCGCGGTCAGCGCAGCGTGGCGCGGGCCTTCAACAGCTCGCGCAGTTCGTACTTGTCAGTATCGTCCAAACCCTGCTGCCGCTGCTTTGCCTGAAGCTCCTCCAGGCGTTGCAGCAGCAGCTGCTTTTCCAGCTGGGCCACCGCATCGTGCAGTTCCTGGGCCCACACCGCGTCGTCGCCCGGCAGCGTCTGCGCGGCCAGCTTGTGCAGGGAGGCCTGCTCCTCGCGGCCGTCGAAGTGCTCCAGCAGCGCGCCGGTGCTGATGTCCGGGCGCTGTTCCACCAGTCCCAGCAGTTCCAGCAACAGCTCCACGCCGGGCAGGCGCAGGCCGTTGATCTGGTGGCCCTGCAGCGTCATCGCCAGCGAGGGCTGCTGCAGCAGGATCGCGATCGCCGCGCGCACCAGGCTGCGCTTCTGCGCCGGAGCGACCGGGCGCGTCGGTGGCCGCGAGGCGGGCGTGGCTGCATTGGATGCCGCTCCGAGCCCGGTCAGCGTTGCCAGCTGCTGCTTCATCAGGTCGCCGAATGCGCCGTCCGGAATCTGCGCCAGCATCGGCCGCGCACGTTCGGCCAGGCGCGCCTTGCCGTCCAGCGTGCCCATGTTGATCTCACGGGTGAGCTCGTCGAAGAAGAACTGCGACAGCGGGGTGGCCTGCTTCAAACGCTCATCGAAGGCCGCACTGCCTTCCTTGCGCACGATGGTGTCCGGGTCTTCGCCATCGGGCAGGAACAGGAAGAAGGCCTGGCGGCCGTCCTTCATGCGCGGCAGCACCGATTCCAGCGCGCGCCAGCCGGCGCGGCGGCCGGCGGCGTCGCCATCGAAGCAGAAGAACACGTCCGGCGCGTTGCGGAACAGCAGCTCGGCGTGGTCCGGCGTGGTCGCCGTGCCCAGCGTGGCCACCGCCTGGGTCACCCCGAACTGGAACAGGGAGACCACGTCCATGTAGCCCTCCACCACGATCAGCCGCTCGATCTTCTGGTTGGCCTGGCGCACCTGCCACAGGCCATACAGCTCGCGGCCCTTGTGGAACAGGGCGGTTTCCGGGGAGTTGAGGTATTTCGGGCCGTCATCCTTGTCCAGCACGCGGCCGCCGAACGCGATCACCCGGCCGCGCCGGTCGAAGATCGGGAACATCACCCGGTCGCGGAACTTGTCGTAGACGTGGCCGCGGTCGTTCTTCGAGAACAGCCCGGCGCGGTCGAGCAGCTTCAGCCGGCGCTCGTCCTTGCCCAGCGCGTCCTTCAGTGCGCTGTAGCCGTCCGGTGCGTAGCCGATCGCGAAGCGCGTGCGTACCTCGTCGTCCACGCCACGGCCGTCCAGGTAGGCGCGGGCCTTTTCGCTGCCTTCAAGCCCCTTCTGGAAGAAGCGCGTGGCCGCATCCAGGGCCGAATACAGGTCGCGGCTGTCGTCCTGCTGCTGCGCGCTGCGCGGCTGCGCATCGCGGGGCACTTCCATGCCCACGCGCTTGGCCAGCTCGTCTACCGCGTCGAGGAACTCGAGGCGGTCGTAGTTCATCAGGAAACTGATCGCGGTGCCGTGCGCGCCGCAGCCGAAGCAGTGGTAGAACTGCTTGGTGGGCGAGACGGTAAATGACGCCGAGCGCTCGTCATGGAACGGGCAGCGCGCCGCGTATTCCTTGCCCTGGCGCTTCAACGGCACACGGCTGCCCACCACTTCGACAATGTCGGAGCGGGCCAGCAGGTCGTCGATGAACGCGTCGGGGATACGGGCCATAAGTGCCCGCTAGTTTACCCGGTGGGCGAGGGCTTTCCCGGTTCCGGGCAGGGAATGCCGGCCTCGGCCAGATGCGCGCGCGCCCGCAGCCGTTCGTCGATCACCGCCGTCATCAGCGCGCCGACGAAGAACACCACGGTGGCGTAGTAGATCCACACCAGCGAAATCACCAGTGCGCCCATCGAGCCGTAGGCGCTGCCCGGCGCAACCGTGGCGATATACACGCCGATGCCATACCGCCCCAGCGCGAACAGCGCCGAGGTGATCACCCCGCCGATGAAGGCCTGCCGCCACTGCACCCGGCGGTCGGGCAGGTAGTGGTAGAGGAAGGCGAACGCCACCGCGTACAGCAGCAGGGTGGTCAGGTAGCCGATCGCCGGCAGCACCGAGGGCAGCTGCGCGAAGGCCACCTGCAGCATGGTGGTGGCGGTCATCGAGAGAATCAGCAGGAACCCCAGCGCCAGCACCACGCCGAAGGAGAACACGCGCTTGCGCAGCCAGGCCTTGATGCCGTCCAGGCGCTCGCCGCTGGTATTGAAGATCAGGTTCAGCGCGTTCTGCAGCTGGGCGAACACCGCGGTGGCACCGATGAACAGCAGCAGGGTGCTCCACAGCCCGGCCAACGAGCCCACGTCGGGCTGGTTGTCGGCGTTCTTCAGCACGGTATCGGCCACGCTGGCCGCACTGCCGCCGGCCACGTCGGCAATCTGCCCCACCAGGGCCTGCTGGGCAGGGGGATACAGTGATGCGGTCAGCCACAGCAGCAGCACCAGCAGCGGGGCCATCGAGAGCAGGGCGTAGAACGAGACCGAGGCGGCCTGGGTGAGCACGTCGATCTCGACGAAGCGTTTGCCCACCGCCACCGGAAAGCTGCGTTCAAGCCGGGTCACGTACTTGCGCAGGCGGGGCGGAACACCGTCATGCGTGTCGACAGCGGGGGAGTGCGGGTCTTCAACCATGACCGCGTTGTAGCAGCCACCGCAAAAAGACCCAGTGAAACGTAGTGCCCGGCCATGCCCCGCAACCACGCACACCCCGCATCAACCCAGCTGCTGCTTCACAATCTTCGAAACAACACCCATATCCGCCTGCCCCGCCAGCTTCGGCTTCAACGCACCCATCAGCTTGCCCATGTCGGCCGGGCCGGTCGCACCGGTCTCGGCAATGGCAGCCTGCACGGCGGCCAGGATCTCGGCCTCGCCCATCTTGGCCGGCAGGTAGGTATCGATCACCACCAGCTCGTCGCGCTCGATCTGCGCCAGGTCTTCGCGGTTGGCGGCTTCGTACTGGGTGATCGAGTCCTTGCGCTGCTTGACCATTTTGTCCAGCACGGCAATCACGGCGGCGTCGTCCAGCTCGATGCGCTCGTCGACTTCGCGCTGCTTGATGGCGGCATTGATCAGCCGGATCACGCCCAGCTTGTGCTTCTCGCCCGCCTTCATGGCGGCCTTCATGTCATCGGTGAGCTGCAGCTTCAGGCTCATGGAACACCTCGTAT
>JAEWLO010000044.1 GCA_023457475.1 Pseudomonadota bacterium
CCGTCATCGTGCGGCGGTGCCCTGCAGCCGGGTCGGAACCACCGCCGCCCGCTGGTAATCCGTCTGCCCGGTCGTCAACGTCCATCCCCCCAGGTCCGTGGTCACCGCCTGCAACCCCTGTTCGAACGCACGCGCCACTTCGGCCGTGCCGGTGCTGCCCACGGGCTGTTCCTGGCGGAACGTGCGGTCGGCCACCACGCGCTGGTCGACCACGTGGATCAGCTTGGCGTTGATCTCGATAAGCGCGGTCGGCGTCGTCCCGCCGTTGTAGTCCGCTTCAAACCGCCGCACATCCAGCGCCAGCTTGTAATCGGCGCGGATACCGGTGGTGGCACGGGCGACCCCGGCGATGCGGCCGGAGTCCTCGAAGCCACGGACGAGCGCATCGTCCACCATGTCGGTGGCCGGCTGCGCCCAGCTCACGCCCTTGTAGACCTCCAGCTCGCCGGGGGCGGGGCGCACGTTGATGCGCGGGCTGTCCACCACGCGTGCGGCGGTGGGCTTCACCAGCACCAGTTGCCAGTCGACCTTCGGCCAGCTCTGGTCGGGTTGGATGCGTACGACCGGCGAGTAGATGGTGACCTGGCTGCGTTCGCCGCCGCCCAGCAGCGAGCAGGCGCCGAGAGCGATCATCAGGCCTGCGGGCACCAGCAGGCGCGGCAGGGCGGCGGGCAGGAGAGGGAATCGGCTCATTTGGGTTCAAACTCCTTCGGCGCGTCGCGGCCCAGCAGGTAGCGGGCGGGGTTGTTGTCCAGCTTGTCGCTCACCCGGCGCAGGTCGCGGATCAGTCCGCGCAGCTCGGTGAGGGTGGGGCCGAGCTGGGCCAGGCCATCGTTGGCGAAGCTGTTGATCGCCGCGCGGTTCTCACCGAGGATCGAATCGGCACTGCCGGCGGCCGAATCCAGCTTGGTCAGGGTGGTTTCGAGCTTGTCCAGGATCGGCGGCAGCTGCTGCACCAGGTTGGTGTCCAGGCGCTGGATGGTGCCGTTGGTGGTCTTCAGGGTCTGGTCCAGGCTGCGCGCGGCGTCGCGCGCGCTGAGCAGCAGGGCCTGGGTGCCCTGGTCACGGTCGGCCAGGCCACCGCTGATGGTTTCCAGGTTGGCCAGGGTGGAATTGATCGCCGCCACATTGCGGTCGCTCAGTACCTGGTCCATGCGTTCGACGATCCGGTTGGCCACATCGGTGATGTTCTGCAGTGCGGACGGCGTGGTGGGAATGATGGGTGCCGGATCCCTGTTCACCGCGGTCAGCGCCTGCGCCTGCGGCGTGCCGCCGCTGAGCTGGATGATGCTCGGGCCGGTGAGGCTGGTGATGGCCAGCTTGGCGCGGGTGTCGGTCTTCACCGGCGTATTCGAGTTGAGCCGGATGCGGGCCACCACCTGGCGCGGGTCGTCCGGCACCAGATTCAGCTCGGTGATCGAGCCCACCGCGATGCCGTTGTACTGCACCGGGCTGCCGACCGAGAGACCGGTGACGGCCTCGCGGAATACCACCCGGTACTCGGTCCAGGTGCGGTCGGAGGAATACTTGGCGGCCCACAGGCCGAAGGCCAGCAGTGCCAGGCCGACGATCAGGGTGAACGCACCGATCAATACGTAATTGGCTTTGGTTTCCATGGCTTATTCGCTCTCTTTTGCGTTGCGCGCGGCGCGCGCGCGCGGTCCGTGGAAGTACTCCTGGATCCACGGATGCTCCAGTTGCTCGATCTCGTGCAGCGGTGCGTTGGCAATCACTTTCTTGTCGGCCAGCACCGCCACCCGGTCGCAGATGGCATACAGCGTGTCCAGGTCGTGGGTGATCAGCAGGACGGTCAGGCCCAGCGCTTCCTGCAGCGTCTTGATGAGGCGGTCGAAGGCCGCCGCGCCGATGGGGTCCAGGCCGGCGGTGGGCTCGTCCAGGAACAGCAGCGGCGGGTCCAGTGCCAGCGCCCGGGCCAGGCCGGCGCGTTTGCGCATGCCGCCGGACAGCTGCGACGGCAGTTTGTTGATGGCGTCGGCCGGCAGGCCGGCCAGCTTCACCTTCAGCAGCGCCAGTTCGAAGAGCCAGCGCTCGGGCAGCTCCCCGTGATGCTCCTTCAAGGGCACCTGCACGTTCTCGCCCACGGTCATCGACGAGAACAGCGCACCGTCCTGGAACAGCACGCCGGTGTTGCGTTCAATATGCAGGCGGTCGGCCGCGCGCTCGGAGCGCGCATCCACCCCCAGCACTTCGATCTCGCCGGCATCGGGGTGGCGCAGGCCGAGGATGCTGCGCATCAGCACCGATTTACCCGTGCCCGAGCCGCCGACCACGCCGAGGATCTCGCCGCGGCGGACGTCCAGGTCGAGCCCATCGTGCACGGTCTGGCTGCCGAACCGGTTCACCAGTCCACGCACGCGGATGGCCAGGCCGTCGCTGTCCTGCAGACGGTCGGGCGCAGTGTCTTCAACGGGGACCGTGGGCTGCGTCATCACCAATCCATGTGCATGAACCACAACGCGGCGAACGCGTCGAGGATGATCACCAGCGAAATGGTCTGCACCACGCTGGAGGTGGTGCGTTCACCGACCGACTGGGCCGTGCCTTCCACCTTCAGGCCTTCCAGGCAGCCGATCAGGCCGATCACTGCGGCGAACACCGGCGCTTTGGACAGGCCCACCAACATGTGCCGCAGCTCGATGGTGTCGTGCAGGCGGGCCAGGTACATCTGGGGCGGAATGTCCAGATCGAAGGCACCGACAGTCACGCCGCCGGCCAGACCGGCCATCATCGCCACGAACGTCAGCAGGGGCAGGGTGATGAGCAGGGCGATGATGCGGGGAAGCACCAGCAGGTCGATCGGATCCAGGCCGAGGGTCTTGATCGCGTCGATCTCCTCGCGTGCCTTCATCGACCCGATCTGCGCGGTGAACGCACTGGCGGTGCGGCCGGCCAGCACGATGGCGGTGAGCAGTACGGCGAATTCGCGCAGGAAGGCGATGCTGACCAGCTCCACCACATAGATCTCCGCGCCGAAGTCGCGCAGGATGGTCGAGCCCAGGAAGGCGATCACCGCGCCGACCAGGTAGGAAAGCAGCGCCACCAGCGGCACGGCATCCAGCCCGACCTGCTCCATGTGGTGCACGGTGGAGGTCAGGCGAAGCCGACGCGGCTGGCGCAGCAGACGCGCGCCCTTGACCAGGTTTTCGCCGAGGAAGCTGGCCAGGGCGACGATGTTCTGGCCAACCCCGTGCATGCTGCGGCCCAGGCGCTCCAGCGCGGCGAGCACGCCGAAATCGCGCTTGGCCTTGGGCCGGTCGTCCGCCACTTCCTCGATGGTGCAGACCAGGGCCTGGTGTTCCTCGCGGAACTGCATCGCCTCATCGCCGAGGTTGGCGCGGTGGGCCACGCGCAGCACCTGCAGCACACCGGCCGAGTCGAGCTGGGTGATGCCGCTGGCATCGATGCCGGTCACGCGCTCGGGCGCGGCGCGCAGCACGTCGGCCGCGTCCAGCGCGGTGCGGAGCGTCCACGTTCCGGACAGCCGGATGAGGCCGGGGTCCTGTGGATCCTGTTCGAGTCGGGGGGCTTGGTTTGGCGTCATCGGGGCGTCCTCCACGCAGCATAACCTGTCTGCGTGCAGGCCAAGTGTGTGCCGGCTGCGACAGCCCTGTAACGTCGGCCGTCACTTCGGGTAATACTACGGCGCATGTCTGTCGACGCCCCCGCCATTGTCACCCCGCCGGCCACCTACGCGCAGCGCGTGGCCTTCGTTTCCGAGATCGCCGGGCGGCTGCACAGCTACGGCACCACCGCCCAGCGGCTGGAGGCGGCAGTGGTAGCGCTTTCCAGCCAGCTTGACCTGGACTGCGAGCCCTGGTCGAACCCGACCGGCCTCATCCTCAGCTTCAGCGACCCGACCAAGGCAATCGGCTCGTCCGACATCACCCGCGTGATCCGGTTGGCACCGGGCGAAAACGACCTGCACAAGCTCAGCATCGCCGACCAGATCGCCGACGCGGTGGCGAACGGCACGATGAGCATTGCCCAGGGACACACCGCGCTGCGCCAGCTCGACAAGGACCCCGGCCGGGCCGGCAAGATCCGCATGATGCTGTCCTACAGTCTGGGTGCGGCTGGCGTGGCCGGGCTGTGGAAACTGCCGTGGCTGGATATCGCCACCGCCGGTGTGATCGGCCTGCTGATCGGCCTGATGACCCTGCTGACCGACCGTCGCCCGGCCTCGCGCGAAGCCAGCGAGGCGCTGGCGGCGCTGCTGGCCGGTACCGTGGCTGCACTGGTGGCGTCGTTCATCGGCCCGCTCAATCTCAACACGGTGATCATCGCCTCGCTGGTGGTGATGCTGCCCGGCATGTCGCTCACCAACGCGGTGAACGAGCTGGCCAGCCAGCACTGGGTCTCCGGCACGGCGCGTTTCGCCGGTGCGGTGACCACCATCCTGAAACTGACGGTGGGCGCGGTGATCGCGGTGACACTCTCCGGCATCATCGGGCTGGACCCGATGGTGCGCGCCGCCCGTCCCCAGGCCGACTGGGTGGAATGGAGCGCGCTGCTGCTGGCCGCGTTCGCGTTCGCGATGCTGTTCAAGGCCAGCCGCCGCGATTTTCCCTGGGTGATTGCGGCATCGATTGCCGGCTATGCGATCTCCAAATATGCCGGACAGGCCTGGGGCCTGCCCGCCGGCATTTTCATGTCGGCCATGGTCATGACCGGTGCCGGCAATCTGTTTGGCCGCTGGGTGCAGCGCCCCGGCGCGATCATCCGCCTGCCCGGCATCATCATGCTGGTGCCCGGCAGCACCACCCTGCGCGGGGTGCTCACCC
>JAEWLO010000045.1 GCA_023457475.1 Pseudomonadota bacterium
GTATGCGGTGCGCTGCGTGCCGGTGCCGAGGCGGCCGGCGGTGACCTGCCGGCCTGGGCGCGGCTGACCCTGCAGGCGCAGGAGCGGGTTCGAACGGCTGCCGGCGAGCGTGGCAAAGCGCTGGGCAACATCGATGTGTTCACGCGTATTCCGGATTACCCCGCGTTGGCCAAACGGCCCGCACCCACGCTGCTTGCGCCCGCGGAAGGGCGGATTCCCTTTCGCCCGGGCACCGTGACGGTGGCCTCCGGCCAGCACCATGACGGTGGCGACGTCGGCTATTCCAACATGGCGCAGCTGCTGATCGATGGGAAGGCCACCGATGTCCTCGTCGACACCGGCTCAGCCTTGACCATCGTGCGCCCCTCGGCGGTGGCGGCCCCCTCGCTGATGGATGGATTCGTGCTGTCCGGCGTCTTCGGCTCCTCGCAGGTGCGCAGCACACTGGTTCAGCCCAGAACCCTGCAGCTGGGGTCGCTGGTCATCTCCCAGCCCCTGCTGTCGGTCAGCGATCAGATTCCCGCCAACCTGCTCGGCCTGGACGTGCTGTCGCGGCTCGGCCGGGTCATCATCGGCAAGGACGGTCTGCAGGTGATCTCCTCCGCGTCCGACGCTCCCACCTGCAACTCACCGCTGTTCTCGGCGGCCGACCTGAGCGGCACGCAGATGGTGCCGCGGCTGTTCCTTACCGTGAACGGCAAGCGCCAGGAGGCGATGCTGGACACCGGAAACAGCGGCGAGTTGATGGAGGCGCTGCCCGCAGGGGCCGCCCTGCCGCCGGGTCCGGTGCAGGAGAGCGTTGTGCAGGGGGTGCAGGGGCAGCAGCGACGGACATCGGTGTCGCGGGCGGTCACCGTGCAGGCCGCCGGGGGTCCGGCAACGCTGCAGATGAGCACATCGGTGGGCAGCCATCCCAGCAGGACGCGCTACGTGTTGGGAGCCGGGAGCCTGCGCAGCATTGCCATCTATCTGGATTTCATCGGCAACAAGGGCTGCGTGCTGCCCATGGACGCACCAGCGCACGCGCCCGCCTGAGCGGCGCGCAATGCACGGAGAGCAGGGTATGGAGTACGCGGAATGGATTCGAGCGCAGCACGGGCGCGGCATCGCGGCCGAGCATATCGCACAGGCGGCATTGCGGGGGCCGGTCATGTCCTTCGGAAACCCCAGCAGCGGCGGCGCGCTGCTGGCGCAGGCCGCGTGCGTGCTGCAGGTCATGCCTGAGGCGGTCCACGTCGTGGGATCGTCGCGCTTTGGCTTCTGCCTGCGCGATGGTACTGCGTTCGATCCTGCCTATTCCGACCTTGACCTCGCCATCGTCGACCCGGATCTGTATGCGCGCTGCGCCAGCGGACCAGGGGCTGTGCCGGGCCAGGCCCGGTTTCCCGAGCGCGACCTGCCGGCTCCCGAACGGGCGCGGGTACGGGAGGCGTTCGATGCACTTTCGCGAACGGTCGCCGACAAATACGCCTATGTGTCGGCAGCGGTGTTTCCTGACCACGCCGCGCTGGTAGGCGCGCAGGCAGGTCGAATACGCGCCTATCTGGGTGTACCGGCCGAGGCACCCGCAACACGACTACCCGCCCCTTCGTCTGTCAGCTCGATGGAGGCGGAGTTCCAGCGCATCGTTGACGCAGGCCTACCACGGTACAGCGGTCCCGTCGCGTCCAGCACGCCGTTCAACGCCTCACCGTGGCTGGCCGACCGTTCCGCATTCGGGCGCGCGTTCGGGGGCGGCGCGCTTCGTGATGCCCGGCTGGCGGCGCTGGACCGGGCACTCGGTGCCCTGGCGCAGGTGGTGGACGTGTCGTGCTGCCTCGTGGGCGGCAGCTTCGTGGATGCCTCCAATACCGAGCCCGGGGACCTGGATCTCGTCGTCTTCTATCGCGCACGGGCAATGGTTCGATTCGATCCGGGCCGGGCATTGCAGCGGCTCACGCGCAGGTTCCTGCTCGAACATATCGACATGCGCTGCGTACCCTGTGATGCCGAGCCCTGGCTGCAGGTCAAGCTGACATCGTATTTCACCCAGCTGTATCTGACACGCAGGCCCGGCACGGAAGACCGTTGTCACGGATTGGTGCTGCTGTTGCCGACCCCCACCGAACAGGATAGGAACGCCTGATGTTCAACAAACGCTATTGGCGGGTGCAGTCCGAGGTCAGCGAGTGTGGGCTGGCGAGCCTGGCGATCTGCTCGTCCATGCTGGGTGCGGATCTGGAGATGAGCGAGCTGCGGCGCAAGTACCACAACTCGCAGCGCGGCGTGGATCTGAACCAGTTGATCGCGCTGGCCAGCGCACTGAACATGCAGTGCCGGCCCGTCCGTTGCGAGCCGAGCGACCTGAAGCACCTCGACACGCCGGCCATCCTGCACTGGAAGCTCAACCATTTCGTGGTGCTTGAGAAGGTTTCGCGCGGCCGCTATCACATCATCGATCCCGCGCATGGCTCGCTGTCCCTCAGCGAAGCCGAACTTTCCAAGGCATTCACCGGAATCGCGGTGGAGGTCAGTTCTGCGCCGGGCTTCCGTCCGCGCAAGCAGCGCTCGCCACTGAACATCTGGTCGATGATCCGGTTCGACGGCGGCGTGGGAACGGCGCTGTTCCACGTGCTGGTCTATACCCTGCTGCTGCAGGGCTTCGTGCTGCTGTCTCCCTTCTTCATGCAGCTGGCAGTGGACGAAGGCGTGCTGCGCGGCGACCGCGGCTTCCTCATCGCGCTGGCACTGGGCTTCGGCGCGGTGGCCGTGTTCAACAGCCTGGCCGAGGCGCTGCGCGGCGTAACGCTGCAGCGGGCGTCGGCGCTGATGGGCTGGGACATGAGCCGGCGGCTGTTCCATCATCTGGTCAGCCTGCCGCTGACCTGGTTCCATCGACGCCGCCTGGCCGATGCACTTTCACGGATGGAGTCGATCGACCCCATCCGACAGCTGATCGCCAACGGACTTATCGGCGCGCTGCTGGATGGCGTTCTGGCGCTGGGCATCATTGTGCTGATGTTCGTCTACTCACCGCTGATGAGCCTGGTGGCACTGACCGCACTGGGGCTGTACGTGCTGATGCGCGTGGCAACCATTCCGCTGTCGATGAAGATGGGCATGGCCAGCCTGCAGGCGAACATCGCCGAGCGCGGTACGCGCATCGAGACGCTCCGCGCGATGCAGTCGATCAAGACAATGGGCGGCGAGTTTTCGCGCGAAGCCATCTGGGCCAACAAGTACGCCGACCTGGTGCGTGCATCGTTGAACAGCGCCAACCTGCAGATCGGCATCGGTGCCGGTCGCACCCTGCTGGATGGTGTGAGCATGGTGGCCATCGTCTACATCGGGGCCCAGGCGGTGCTGGCCAACACCCTGACCGTGGGTGCTCTGTACGCGTTTGTCGCCTATCGCCAACAGCTCAGCAACCGTCTAACCACTCTGGTGGACCAGTGCATTACCTGGCGCCTGACCGAACTGCACTCCGACCGCATCGCCGACATCGCGCTCAGTCCCAGCGAGGAAGGATTCAGCAAGGACCCTTCGGCGTCGGAGGCGATCGAAGGTCACATCCAGCTGCGGTCCGTCTATTTCCAGTACTCGGCGCAGGAAGCTCCCGCGCTGAAGGACATCAATCTGACGATCACCCCGGGTGAGTTTGTCGCCATCACCGGTCCCTCGGGCTGTGGGAAGAGCACGCTGGTGAAAGTACTGACCGGACTGTACCCACCCAGCGCCGGCGAACTGCTTTACGACGGGTTGAACATCGCCAGCTGGGGTCCGCGCGTCGTTCGCCAGCGGATGGGCGTGGTGATGCAGGACGATGAACTTCTGACCGGTTCCATCGTGGAGAACGTCACTTTCTTCGCCGAGCGCCCGGACATGGCCCTGGTCTGGGAGTGCCTTGAGATGGCGGCGGTGAAGGAAGATGTGCAGCGCATGCCCATGCAGCTGGAGACGCTGGTGGGCGACATGGGCTCAACCCTGTCCGGTGGTCAGAAGCAACGGCTGCTGCTTGCCCGCGCGCTCTACCGCAAGCCGGCCATCCTGGTGCTGGACGAGGCGACCGCGAATCTGGACGTCGCGCGCGAGAGCCGGATCTACGAAGCGTTGGCGCGCCTGGACATCACCCGGATCCTGATCACCCATCGGCCCGACACCATGCGTCTGGCCGACCGCCTGGTCCGCATCGACCAGGGCCGCGTAGTGGGAGATACACGCAAACCCACGGCATCGGCGGCCTCGGTGCCGGCCAGCATCATTCCTGCCGCCGCCTTGCCGCATGCAGTGGTTCAAGCAGCCAGTCCAGCAATGACCGCTTCTCCAGAACCAGATCGGCTTTGAGCCGCATGCCCGGCATCAGCGAGAGCGCCTTGCCGTACGCCTGCATCTGCTGGTCATCGAGCGCGGCCAGCAGGCGGTATTGGCTTTCAACGCCCTGGAGGTCGGCCGGCAGCTCGTCCGGGGCGGTCGGCGAGTGCGCGATCTTCACGATCCTGGCGTGGCCGACGCCAAACTTCTGGTAGGGGAAGGCGTCGTACATCAGGCGGACTTCGGTGCCGACGTCGACAAAGGCGATGGCCGACGACGGCACCCATAGTTCAGCGAACAACTGTGAGCCCTCCGGCATCATGACACCGAGCGTTCGCCCGGCGGTCACCGCCGCTCCGGGTTTGGCCTGCAGCCAGGTCACCTGGCCGGCGGATTGTGCGACCAGGTTGAACCGGGTGCCCAGCTTGTAGTTGAGCGCCTTCTCGCGTGCGCCAAGCAGCTCCGAAACCGCGGTGGCCCGATTGGCATCGCGCTCGGCCTTCAGCCTGCCCAGCTCATGCCGCATCTGTTCGTGCTCCTGCTCGAGCTGGGCGATACGGGTCTGCACTTCGGCCAATGACTGGCGCACGTTCAGCACCCGTACTTCCGCGTCCCGGTACTGCAGTTCCGAGACCAGCTTCTCCGCACGCAGCCGGCCCAGGTCGCGCACGGTCTGTTCGGCGATGGTCCGCTGCTCCTGATACAGGCTGACATTGTCGCGGAGCACCGTCAGCTGGCGCGCGGCCCCCTGCATGCGCTCACGGATGCCGCCTTCCTGGCTCTGCAGCGACGCCTCGGCGGCACGCTCGCGGTCCACCGACGCCTGGGTAAGGCGCTCAGCCATGCCGGACAGAGTGGCGCCGGTGCTTTCCCCGGTCTCGATCACCGAATCCACCGAAACACTGACGATGGGGTCACCCTGGCGGACGGACGCGCCCTCCTCCACGAACACGGTGCTGACGATCCCCGAACGCTGGCTGGTGATGGGAAGCAGGCCATGCGAGGGAATCAGCGACCCCGAGACTGTTTCCTTTCGCGGGAAGGATGTGGTCACCAGAAACAGCGCCGCCAGCCCCAGCAGGACCACCACAAAGGCGGTCGCCAGCCACATGCCCACCCCGGGAGCCTGAACGGGTGAGCCAAAGCGTTGCGTGGCGGCGGTGACCGCTTCATTGCGGAACAACGGAACCGGCTCCGCCACCTCATCCTTTCTGGCTGATTCCATTTGGCCTGCAGTACCGCGTCGCTGCGGAAGTAAGGAAAGACAACGACATCATCGCGCCGTTTGGGCCGCAGCTCTGTCAGGAAACTCTGAATGAGACGAAACCGTGACGGATGACAGCTCACGGTGCCATGGCGCGGCCGGGCAGCGCCCAGCGCTACTTGCTGCTGACGTACTTTTCGCGGCGGACCTGCGGGTTGGGCAGCCCGGCCTCCTTCAGCGCCTCGGCGGTGGCGTCCACCATGTCCGGGTTGCCGCACAGGTAGGCGATGTCCGTGGCCGGGTTGGGCGCGAACTCGGCCAGGTGCTGCTGGACGTAGCCGTGGCGGACATCGGGATGCGGGCTCTCCGGAAGTTCGCGGGACAAACACGGCACATAGCGGAAATTGGCGTGCTGTTCGGCGAACTTGAAGAAGTCCTCGCTGTACAGCAGCTCGCCCGGGGTGCGCGCGCCCTGCAGCAACACCACCTCCACCCCGCGCTCGGCCATGGCGCTGGCCAGCAGCGGCAGCATGGAGCGGTACGGGGTGACGCCGGTGCCGGTAGCGATGAGCAGGTAGCGGGCGTTGTGGTCGCCCGGCATCAGGCAGAACCGGCCGTAGGGGCCGCTGGCGCTGATGTGGCCGCCCAGGTCCAGGCCCTCGAACAGGGCGGTGGCCGCCCCGCCGGGCACGAAGCTGACCGCGATATCCACCGCCTCGCCCGGCCCAAGGGCATGGTCGTGAAGGGTGGCGAGCGAGTAGCTGCGCTTGGTGGCGGTGCCGTCGGCGTAGTGGAAATGGACCTGGATGAACTGGCCGGGCTGGAAATCCAGCGGCTGGCCGTCATCGCGCAGGAACTGGTAGTGACCGACGGTGGGGGCCAGCATGTGCCGGCCGATCAGCTTGAGGGGGAATTGAACAGGCACGAATTTGGGAAACAGTGTGTAGCCGGGGCGAGCCCTCGGGGCCTTCTATAATAAGCGCTCATCCGCCCCACTCCAGCGCCGCCGAAGGGCGCGAAGGCAAGAGATTGGCATCCCAGACTGATACAGCCCCCGCCCTGCGGGTGCGCGACCTGCGCAAGACCTACGACAACGGCACCCAGGCCCTGAAGGGGGTCTCGCTGGACGTTGCCCCCGGCGACTTCTTCGCCCTGCTGGGCCCGAACGGGGCCGGCAAGTCCACCCTGATCGGCATCATCAGCTCGCTGGTGAACCTGAGCGAGGGCCAGGTGGAGGTGTTCGGCAGCGATCTGGTGCGCAACCGCAGCGCCACCATGCGCCTGATCGGCCTGGTGCCGCAGGAAATCAACTTCAACCTGTTCGAAAAGCCCTTCGACATCCTGGTGAACTACGCCGGCTTCTACGGCGTGCGGCGCGAGGAGGCCGAGAAGATGGCCGAGGTGGAGCTCAAGCGCGCCCACCTGTGGGAAAAGGCGCAGGTGATGAGCCGCACCCTGTCCGGTGGCATGAAGCGCGGGCTGATGATCGCCCGGGCGATGATGACCCGCCCGCGTCTGCTGATCCTCGACGAGCCGACCGCAGGCGTGGACATCGAGATCCGCCGCGACATGTGGCGGGTGCTGAAGGAGATCAACGCGGCCGGCACCACGATCATCCTGACCACGCATTACCTGGAAGAAGCCGAGCACCTGTGCCGGCACCTGGCCATCATCAACCACGGCCAGATCGTCACCCAGGGCCCGATGCGGGCGCTGCTGGCCAAGCTGGACGTGGAAGGCTTCCTGTTCGATATCGACGGTGAGCTGCCGGCGCAGCTGCCGGTGATCGAGGGCACCACCATCACCGCCACGGACAGCCACACGCTGGACGTGGACATGCCGCGCGCGATGGACCTGAACCGGGTGTTCGAGGCGCTGAACGCGGCCGGCATCCGCGTGCGTTCGATGCGCACCAAGAGCAACCGTCTGGAGGAGCTGTTCGTGCGGCTCACCGGCAACCAGGAGAATGCGGCATGAGCAGTACCCCGGCCCCCGTCATGACCGACGGCCAGCGCAACCGCATCGCGCTGATGACCATCGTGCGCCGCGAAGTGGCGCGCATCCTGCGCATCTGGGGCCAGACCCTGGTACCGCCGGCGATCACCATGACCCTGTACTTCCTGATCTTCGGCGGGCTGATCGGCTCGCGCGTGGGCGAGATGGGCGGTTACAGCTACATGCAGTTCATCGTGCCGGGTCTGGTGATGATGAGCGTGATCCAGAACAGCTACGGCAACATCAGTTCGTCGTTCTTCGGGGCGAAGTTCGGCCGCCATGTGGAAGAGCTGCTGGTGAGCCCGATGCCGAACTGGGTGATCCTGTGGGGGTATGTGGCCGGCGCGGTGCTGCGCGGGCTGATGGTGGGCGTGATCGTGCTGATCATCGCGATGTTCTTCACGCCGGTGCGCATTCCGCACCCGCTGGTGACGCTGACCACGGTGCTGCTGGGCGCGACGATCTTCTCGCTGGCGGGCTTCATCAATGCGGTGTACGCGAAGAAGTTCGATGACGTGGCGATCGTGCCGACCTTCATTCTGACCCCGCTGACCTACCTGGGCGGCGTGTTCTATTCGGTGAAGCTGCTGCCGACGTGGGCGGAAGCCGCTACCCATGCGAACCCGATCTTCTACATGGTGAACGCGTTCCGCTACGGTCTGCTGGGCTCGAGCGATGTGCCGCTGTGGGTGGCGTATGCGTTGATGATTGGGTTTGTGGTTGTGTTGAGTGCGTTGGCGCTTTGGTTGTTGAAGCGTGGTGTGGGGATGCGGAGCTGATGTTTTACGTGTTCGGTAGGGTCGGTTCCCGAACGACTACCGATACGGTTTCCACAACCGGTGACGCGTGAACATCAACCGAAACGGTAGCGCCGGCCGTTGGCCGGCCCTCGCAATGTACGGAGCATGACAATGCGTATTCTGGTTCTGGGTGCCGGCGGCACCGGTGGTTACTTCGGCGGTCGTCTCGCCCAGGCCAGCGTGGATGTCACCTTCCTGGTTCGCCCTGCCCGCGCGGCGCAGCTGGAACGCGATGGCCTGGTGCTGCGCAGCCCGTTGGGCGATGCGACGTTCCCGGTGCAATACGTCACGGCGGATGGGCTCTCTTCGCTCGCCGCAGAGAAGCCCTTCGATCTGATCATCCTGAGCTGCAAGGCCTATGACCTTGAAAGCTCCATCGCCGCCATCGCGCCGGCGGTGTCCTCACGCACTACGGTGCTGCCCATCCTCAACGGGCTGCGCCACTATGCGGCCTTGGATGCACGCTTCGGGCGTGATGCGGTGCTGGGCGGGCTGTGCTTCATCAGCGCGACCAAGGCGGCGGACGGTGCGGTGCTGCATCTGGCACCGGCGGCGAAGATCACGTTCGGCGAGCGCGATGGAACCGGTTCAAGCGCACGCGTGCTGGCCTTCGCGGCGGCGTGTGTGCAGGCGGGGATCGATCATCTGGCCAGCGATGCGATCGGGCAGGAGCAGTGGGTGAAGTACACGTTCCTCACCGCGTTGGCGGCCGGCACCTGTGTGATGCGCGCCGATGTGGGCACGATCGTGGCGACGCAGGACGGCGAGGCGATCATGCGCGGGCTGTACGCGGAATGCGTGGCGGTGGCCGAAGCGGCGGATGAGCCGGTGCCGGAGAAGGCGCAGGGGACCGCGCTGGGTGCGCTGACCCAGGCCGGATCGGCGTTGAAGGCTTCGATGCTGCGGGATCTGGAGGCCGGTCAGCAGGTGGAAGCGCAGCAGATCGTGGGCGACATGGTGGAGCGGGCGCGTGCGGCCGGGTTGGCGGTGCCGTTGTTGGCGGTGGCATACAGCCATCTGCAGGCTTATCAGGCAGGTCAAACCGAAACCGCGTAGAGCCACGCCCTGCGTGGCTGCCCTTGGTTCCGACACCGCGAAGCCACGCAGGGCGTGGCTCTACGTGGCTGAGGGCGGCAACCGGAAGAACGTGCGCGTGGCCTCGGTGGCATTCGCTGCGGTCACCGCGACATCTTCACTGCGGTCACGCGCCAGCTCTTCCACGATGTGCTTGAGGAACATCGGCTCGTTGCGGCGATCCTTCGGCATCGGCTTCAGGGTGCGCGGCAGCAGGTACGGCGCATCGGTCTCGATCATCAACCGGTTCGCCGGCACGTGCTTCACCAGCTCGCGCAGGTGCGCGCCGCGGCGTTCGTCGCACAGCCAGCCGGTGATGCCGACGTACCAGTCCTGGTCGAGGTAATCGAACAGTTCGTGCCGCTCGCCGGTGAAACAGTGCACCACGGCGGGGCCGAGGCGACCCTCGAAATTCTTCATCTGCGCCATGAAATCCGCATGCGCGTCACGCTGGTGCAGGAACAGGGGCTTTCCATTCTCGGCCGCCAGCTGCAGCTGGCGCTCGAATGCGCGGTGCTGGGCCGGGCGCGGCGAGAAGTCACGGAAGTAGTCCAGGCCGCATTCGCCCACCGCCACCACTTCAGGGTGGGCATGCAGGGCGCGCATCTCTGCGTCGCACTCGTCGGTGTACTCCACCGCGTGGTGCGGGTGCACCCCGGCCGTGGCGTACAGAAAACCGGGATGCTGGCGCGCCAGGTCCAGTGCCATCGGCGAATGCTCGCGGCTGGCCCCGGTGATCACCATCTGCACCACGCCGGCGTCACGCGCGCGCGCCAGTACGGCGTCGCGGTCGCGGTCGAAGGAGTCGTGGGTCAGGATTGCGCCCTTGTCGATCAGGTGCATGGGACGGACTGCGTGCAGATGAGCCTGTCATTGTAGCGCGCCGCCCCTGCCCTCCCCGGCTGCGGCGGCTGCCCGTATCCTTGTGCGATGAACGCCCCCGTTTTCCCGATTTCCGAGCAGTTGCCGGCCATCGCCGCCACGCTGGCGAGCGACACCCGCCTGGTGCTGGAAGCGCCCCCAGGCGCAGGCAAGACCACCCAGGTGCCGCTGGCGCTGCTGGACGCGCCGTGGCTGGAGGGCCGGAGGATCATCATGCTTGAGCCGCGCCGGGTCGCCGCGCGCAGTGCCGCGCAGTTCATGGCACGGCAGCTGGGGGAAGACGTCGGCGGCACGGTAGGCTACCGGATCCGATTCGAGAACAAGGTCTCGGCGCGCACCCGCGTGGAGGTGGTGACCGAGGGCATCCTCACCCGCATGCTGCAGGACGACCCGCTGCTGGAAGGTGTGGGCGCGCTGCTGTTCGACGAATTCCACGAGCGTCACCTGGCCGCGGACCTGGGCCTGGCGCTGGCCCTGGATGTGCAGGCACAGCTGCGCGACGACCTGCGCATCGTGGTGATGTCGGCCACGCTGGACGGCGAGCGGCTGGCGCAGTTTCTCGATGCCCCCCGCATCAGCAGCGCGGGGCGCAGCTACCCGGTGCAGGTAAGCCATTTCCCCGCCCGCCGCGACGAGGCGCTGGAAGCACAGACCCGGCGCGCGGTGGAGCAGGCGCTGCGCGAGCATCCGGGCGATGTGCTGGTGTTCCTGCCGGGGCAGCGCGAGATTTCGAGGGCGCAGGCCGCACTGGAGACGGTGCTGCCTGCCGCGGTGCAGGTGCTCCCGCTGCACGGCGAGTTGCCGGTGGAACAGCAGAGCCGCGTCCTGCAGCCCGATCCCGACGGTCAACGCCGGGTGGTGCTGGCCACCAATGTGGCGGAATCGTCGGTCACCCTGCCCGGCGTGCGCGTGGTGATCGATGCCGGCTTGGCGCGCGAGCCGCGCTACGATCCGAACAGCGGCTTCGCACGGCTGGATGTGGTGAACATCGCACAGGCGTCGGCCGACCAGCGCGCCGGCCGCGCCGGCCGTGTGGCCGAGGGTTGGGCATGGCGGCTTTGGCCGCAGTCGCAGCGCCTGGAGGCGCAGCGGCGGCCGGAGATCGCGCAGGTGGAGCTGGCCGGGATGGCACTGGAACTGGCGGCCTGGGGCAGCGACGCGCTGCGCTTCGTGGATGCACCGCCACCCGGTGCGCTGGCGGCGGCACGCGAGCTGCTGCAGCGGCTGGGTGCGTTGGACGCCGGCGGTGGGCTGACCGCACTGGGCCGGCGCATGCTGGCATTGGGCACCCACCCGCGGCTGGCGGCGATGCTGCTGGCGGGAGCCCACGGCAGCGCGCAGGCGCTGGCCTGCGA
>JAEWLO010000046.1 GCA_023457475.1 Pseudomonadota bacterium
ACGCCACCCGGCGCAGAGTTCTGCGCGCCGAGACACGAATCAGGAGGATCCGTTGTCCCATCGTCGCCCCATGACCCTGCTCGCCCTGTCGCTGAGCGTACTTCTGGCCGGGTGCAAGCCCGCCGCAGCGCCCGAGGCCCATGCCGCTGATGCGGCCCCACCGGTTGCGCCCACCACCACGGCCTCCCCTGAGGCGCCGCTGCCGTCAACCGCCGCCGACGCCCAGGCCGAGTGCCCGTACCCGGACTTCGACATCTTCCTGCCCCATTTCGGTGCGGAGATCGCCCTGCAGGAGAAGGCCACCGCCGATCCGCTCATCAGCGAGTCCGTGGACGTGAATGCCGAGCCCGAACCGGCACCGGTGACGGTGTCCATACCGCTGGCCGAGGTGGAGTGGCCGGTCATGCCGGACCCTGCTTCGCCGCGCAGCAAGGAACGTGAGATCACCACCACGGCGCAGCCCGACGGCAGCATGAAAGTGCAGTTCCGCTCGCCGAACACCAGCGACCAGCAGTCGTACTTCTTCGCGCGGAAGCCATGCTGGCAGCTGGTGCGCAAGGTCGACGAGTCAATCTGAATTCCGCGGCCGCCGCCATCTGCGGCGGCGGGTCACGTACAAGGAGCGTGTGATGCCGAACCTGCGTCTTGTGCCCCTGCTTGCCGTGCTGTTGGCAGCCTGCAGCGCGCCGGCCGATCCCGCGCCCGTTGCCCTGGCACCTGCCGGCAACGCGGCAGCTCCCGTTTCACCCACAGAGCAAAAAGAGAAAGGCATGCAGAAGGAATGCAACGGTGCCCGGTTGACGCTGACCGTGTTGCCGGCCGAAGACGGAACCGCGCGCACCCGGATGGATATCGAAAAGGACGGCCAGCGCCGCACCCTCGACAACCCGCCGGAGATGAGCGACTACAGCGCGGTGGGCCTGGCGTGCGTACAGGCAGAGGACGGTGCCTCCTATTTCGTCGTGCAGTTCGGCGAAGTGGAGCAGGGCTGTTCGTTCTGCGAATGGTTCTACCTTTACGACACGGAGGGCAAGGCGCTTACGCGCAGCAATCCGCCGTTGAAGGAGGAGGACGAGCAGCAGTCGCCCAACAACGAGGAGTATTCGAAACTGATCGCCCAGCTGGGCATCGCGCATCCGGAGGAGGTGGACTACATCGAGCAATGAGCCGCAGTACGCAGCATGCACCATCGCAACACCCTGCCAGGAGCGGCAGGTATCGACCGATCCGGTCGATGAAACCTTAAGGAAATCCCTTTTTTCATAGAATGGAACGCACAGAGATGCCAAACGAAATCTATACCTCCATGGTGCAGCCGCCAGGTGCGGCGTACCGCAGCAGCCAGATCGAACCGTGGAGCCACTACCGCGAGCCGATCGACCGCACCGATGGCCGCCTGCATGGCGAATCCCGCCGCTGGGGCGATGCCTCCGCTGAAGTGCAGTCCCGCGTCATTGATTCGATCATCGATTCCTCGCGCGAAGCCGGCCTCACCCCGCGCGAAACCGCACATGTGCTGGCCATTGCCCGCGTGGAATCCGGCTTCAATCCCGATGCCGCCGCCGGCACCACGTCCGCCTCCGGCCTGGGTCAGTTCATCGACAAGACCGGCAAGCACTACGGTCTGAACAACGGCAACCGTTTCGACGTGGACGCGCAGTCCGACGCGCTGGTTGCCCACTTCATCGACAACCGCAATCTGGCGCGCAGCCGTGGCCAGGGCGAAGAGTACATCTACAAGTATCACCACGACGGCCCGACCAGGGATTACGGTGGTCTTGGACTTTCCGAGCGCAAGGTCGCGCCGCATCTGAACGCGTACGAATCGTTCGTGAGCGAGCGCATGGCGCAGTCCCTGGCCGAGGGCCAGAGCCGCCAGCCGACGCCCGCTGCCCCGGCGGCAGCGCCGACGCTGGCGGACAACCTGCGCGAAGAAGCGCGCAAGGCCGACCCCACCCGCTCCTACGAGCACACGATGAATGTGATGCTGCCGCCGCAGAACGGCGTGAAGCCGCACATCACCGGTCATTTCGGTGAACACCGTGGCGAGAAGGCGCACGGTGGCAGCGACTTCAACTACGAGGGCGGCCAGACCGGACGCAATCTGCAGCACCCGACCGTGCATGCACCCATTGCCGGCGTGGTCACCTCGGTCGGTGGCCGCTACGGCACGGTGATGATCCAGGACGCCGATGGCAACTCGCACCAGATCCTGCACCTGCAGGGGATCGAGGCCAAGGTTGGTCAGCGCGTGGAGCCGGGTGACCCGATCGGCACCATGGGCGGCCGCGGCCCGGACGGCCCCAACCAGTACGCCCAGCACGTGCATTACCAGATGAAGGATCCGCAGGGGAACCTGATCAATCCGGAAGCCTACTGGAACAAGGGCGTGCAGCAGCTCGAAGGCAAGCACGGCCACGCCCACGACCATGCGCACGATGCGCCCGCCGGTACCCTGCGCAAGGGCGACCGCAGCGATGAAGTCACCGCGCTGCAGAAGGAACTGAATCGCCTGGGTGTGCGCGATGCCGACGGCAAGCCACTGGCCGAGGACGGCAAATTCGGCGACAACACCCGTGAAGCGGTGATCGCGTTCCAGCGCCAGCAGGGCCTGAAGGATGACGGCATTGTCGGCAGGCAGACCTTCGCCAAGCTGGAGCATGCGCAGGAGAACGCCGCGCAGAAGGCCGGTCCGCAGCTGGGAGACAAAGACCACCCCGATACCGCGTTGTACAACGCGGTGCGCGGTCAGCTGCCGAGCATGATGTCCAATGACGCCGCCGCGCTGGTCACCGCGCAGGCCAAGCAGGCCGGCATCGATTCGGCGGAGAAGCTGCAGAGTGTGACCATGCAGGACGGCAAGGCGTTCGTGATGGGCACCACGCCGGGCTTCCGTGCAGCAGTGGACCTCACCCAGCCGGCACCGACCGTGGAGCAGACCAGCGCCAAGCTGATGGAAGGCAACAGCGCCCAGCACCAGCAGGTGCAGGAAGAGCAGCAGAAGGTCGCGATGGGTCGCTGAGGCCCCGGTTCCCTCGAGGAGCCACAGGTGTGTGGTACCGGGCCGGCCAGGGAAACCTGGCCGGCTTTTTCACGCCGCAACAGTTTGCGCGGGCCGCGCCGCTAACGATGAAGGGATCGAGTTCTCGGGAGGGAGCGGTCGATGCATCGGATCAAGCTCGGCTACAAGTCGGTCGAGCCGCAGCACTACGCGCAGTACCGGATTGTGTCCACAGCGGAGTACCACTACGGCCTCAAGGTCGATGCCCGTCGCCACGGCCTGCAGGAGGCCATGGACCACGCATTCGACCTGGCCGGGCGGCAGCCGGACGTGCCGCTGGGCCTGGCGCTGGTCGGCGCAGGCGGCGAGTACCCGGCGCTCCACGGCGTACCCTCCGCGCGGCTGTCACTCGTGTTCTGGGAAACGCTCTACGAACGGGTGCGGGCAGTGGAATTCAGTCATCAGCCCTCACGACTTGATTCGTTCTTCGTGGCCGCGACGCTGGCAGACGCCGCGTTGTTCCGGCATCGGGACAAGGTCGGCGACGTCCTGTGCCGGGTGGATATCTCCGGGTGCAACGTGCAGGCGCACCTGGACCATGCCCTGCTGGCGGAGCTTGATGGCGGTTGGAACTTCACCCGCGCGCGTGACCAGGTGGCCCGCTACTGGGGCGGGGATCTCTCGGCGGATCCGCTGATGGAAGTGCTTTGCCAGGGTGAGGTGGTGTTCGGGGAGCGCTGCGTGCTGTAGTACGGCTGCCGTAAACTGCATCGATGGATGCATCCGCCCACACCCCTGCCATCGAACTGCTCGCCATCGACATGGATGGCACCCTCCTGAATCCGGCGCACAGGCTCACCGCCCGGGTGAAGCAGGCCATCGCCCAGGCTCGCCGGAAGGGCGTCCGCGTCGTTCTGACCAGCGGTCGGCCGGTGTCCGGCCTGGTTCCGTTCCTCGACGAGCTCGGTATCAATGGCGAAGAAGACTACTGCATCGCCTGCAATGGCGGCCTGGTGCAGCGGTTGGGTGATGGTCACCGCGTCGCCGAGTTCCCGCTGTCGTTCGCCGACTTCGTTTATGTCGAACAGGTGGCCCGCGAGCTCGGCGTGCATTTCCAGGCCCTGGACGGCAAGCGCCTCTACACCCCCAACCAGGACATCAGCCCTTACACCGTGGTCGACTCGCACCTGTCCCACGTGCCGTTGTCGTACCGCGCCGTCCAGGACATGAATCCGGACATGACCTTCATCAAG
This sequence comes from Pseudomonadota bacterium, assembly GCA_023457475.1. GTDB lineage: Bacteria > Pseudomonadota > Gammaproteobacteria > Xanthomonadales > Xanthomonadaceae > Stenotrophomonas. The sequence goes on from JAEWLO010000046.1 coordinate 4,255, forward strand.
CTGATGATGGTCGACGAACCGGCCGTGCTGGACGCTGCCATCCAGCGCCTGCCGGCCGCGTTGATCGAACGCTTTGCCGTACTGAAGAGCGCGGCGTTCTTCCTGGAGGTCTTCGACCACCGCGCCGGCAAGGGGCCCAGCCTGCAGAAGCTGGCCGAGCACCTGGGCATCGACCGGAGCCGGGTCATGGCCATCGGCGATCAGGAGAATGACCTGACCATGCTGCGCTTCGCCGGCACCAGCGTGGCGATGGGCAACGCCATCGAGGCGGTCAAGGCGACCGCGCTGCACGAAACGGCGACGAACGCAGAGGATGGCGTGGCACTGGCCATCGAGCGCTTCGTGCTCGGGCACTGAACACGAATGGAATGTGATATTCATCACATATTGAAAGGTGCCGACAGCAAGTCCGTGCGCACCCATTCACCCGGCCGTTGATCTCTGCAACCAAACGGACCCCCGCGCCCGTCTTCCTACCCGTGGGCG
>JAEWLO010000047.1 GCA_023457475.1 Pseudomonadota bacterium
CTTTCAGCACCCACGCCGAAATGAGTACCCCGAAAAAGATCGAGGTCTCCCGCAAGGCCGAGATCATCGCCACGGGGGCAAGTGTCATGGCCCACAGGGCAATGCCATACGAGGTCAACGTGCCCACGCCCCCCACGAGGCCCAATCGCCAGTTCCCACGGGCATACAAGGCGAGCACGCGTGCGCGGGTACACAGTGCCCAGACCGGAAGCGGCAAGCCCGACAGCAGGAACAACCAGAGTGTGTACCCGAGCGCCGCCCCCGACTGCCGTGCGCCCCACGCATCCACCAGCGTGTAGGTCGCAATGACCGCGGCGTTCACCAGCGGTAGCCACAGGTGTCCACGTTGCAGGCCGTGGGCCATGCTCAGGATGCCCAGGCTCACCAACGCGATCCCGATCCACGCCTCTCCCGGCAGCGCCTCGCCCAGTACAACGCTGCCGACGCCGGCCACCAGCAGCGGAGCCAGCCCGCGCATCAACGGGTACGAGGCGCTCATCTCGGTTTTCCGATAGGTCTGCGCGACCAGCACGTAATAGCCCGCCTGCAGCACGGTGGAGGCCGCGAGCCACGGCCAGCTGGCGGGGTCCGGAGCCGGTACGAACGGCAGGCAGACGGCTGCGATCAGTGCCGCCGAGCCGGTCACCAGCAACGTGGTCAGCAGGGTGTCGGATCCCCGTTTGACGATGGCGTTCCACGAGGCATGCAGCAGCCCGGCGAAGATCACGGTGCAGAACAGGAACAGGGACATCAGGCCCCGGTGGGTGGCGGATGAAGGGGTTCATGATGGCGTAGTTGTCACGCCGGCGTGGCACCCCGTCGAACAGGCATGGTTCTTGCACTACCCCGGGTGATCCCCCGGGTAGCTGCAACCGATGTCCGACGAAGAACAAGCCGGCGAAAAAACCGAACAACCTACCGAAAAGCGCCTGCGCGATGCCCGTGAAGAAGGCAACATCCCGCAGTCGCGTGAGCTGGGGACGGCGGCCGTGTTTGGCGCTGCCGTGGTGGCGATGATGCTGTACGCCGGCAACATGGCCAACAACGCCCAGGCCTGGATGAAGCAGGCGCTCAGCCCGGAGCCGGGCCTGCGACTGCACCCCCAGGCGCTGTTCGGGCACTTTGGCGAGCTGTGCCTGCAGCTGCTGCTGGCGATGTGGCCGCTGGTGCTGATCTGCCTGCTGGCCTGCTTCCTGTCACCGGTGGTGATGGGCACCCTGCGCTGGTCCAACAAATCGCTGGTGCCCAAGTTCAACCGCCTCAGCCCGATGGCCGGCATGAAGCGCCTGTATGGCCCGGAGGCCATCGCCGAGTTCATCAAGTCGCTCCTGCGGGTGGCCTTCGTCGGTACCGCCGCCGGCCTGATGGTGTGGCATGGCGTACGCGGCCTGCGCGACCTGGTCCACCAGCCGCTGGAAGCGGCCATGGTCAACGGCCTGGGCTTCACGCTGAAGCTGCTGCTGGCCACCGGCGGGGCCATGGTCCTGCTGGCCGCCATCGACGCGCCCTACCAGCGCTGGAACTGGATGCGCAAGCTCAAGATGACCCGTGAGGAGCTGCGCCGGGAAATGAAGGAAAGCGAAGGCAGCCCCGAAGTGAAGGGCCGCATCCGCCAGATGCAGCACCAGATGGCCAACCGCCAGATGATGGAAGCGGTGCCCACGGCCGACGTGGTGGTGGTCAACCCCACCCATTACGCCGTGGCCCTCAAGTACGACGGCGGCAAGATGGGGGCCCCCACCGTGGTGGCCCTGGGTGTGGATGAAACCGCCCTGCGCATCCGTGAAGTCGCCGACGGAAACCGGGTGCCGCTCGTCTCCGCGCCGCCTTTGGCACGCGCCTTGTATAGGGAAGGGAAACTCGGAAAGGAAATTCCCGTGAGACTGTATTCGGCCGTGGCCCAGGTGCTCTCCTACGTCTATCAGCTGCGCGCCTGGCGCGGCGGGCCGATGCCGGCTGCGCCCAGTATCGACGTGGATGAATTCGGCCAGGGAGGCCACGCATGAGCGCACAGCCCGCCCCCGGCATGAATGCCCGCAGGGTCATGGACATGATCCGCAATGGTCTTGGCGCGCCACTGATCGTGCTGGCGCTGCTGGCGATGGTGGTGGTGCCCCTGGCCCCGCCGGTGCTCGATGCCCTGTTCACCTTCAACATCGCCATCTCGCTGATGGTGCTGCTGGCCGTGGTGTACGTGAAGCGGCCGCTGGATTTCACGATCTTCCCGATCGTGCTGCTCGTCACCACCATGCTGCGGCTGGCCCTGAACGTGGCCTCCACCCGCGTCATCCTGCTGCATGGCCAGGACGGCCACGAGGCGGCCGGCAAGGTGATCGCCGCGTTCGGCGAGTTCGTCATCGGCGGCAACTACGCGGTCGGCATCGTCGTGTTCGCGATCCTGACCATCATCAATTTCGTGGTGATCACCAAGGGTGCCGGCCGTGTCTCGGAAGTGACCGCCCGCTTCATCCTGGATGCCATGCCCGGCAAGCAGATGGCGATCGACGCCGATCTCAACGCCGGTTTGCTGACGCGTGAAGAAGCCAAGATCCGCCGCGAAGAGGTCCGCGAGGAAGCGGACTTCTACGGTGCGATGGACGGTGCCAGCAAGTTCATCCGCGGCGACGCCATCGCCGGCATCCTGATTCTGTTCATCAACATGATCGGCGGACTCGCCGTGGGCGTGCTCCAGCATGGCATGCCGTTCGGCAACGCGGCGGCGACCTACACCCTGCTGTCCATCGGTGACGGCCTGGTGGCCCAGCTGCCGGCGCTGCTGGTCTCCTCTGCGGTGGCCATGCTGGTCACCCGCGCCTCGCGTTCGCAGGACATGGCCCAGGCCATGATGGGCCAGGCCTTCGGCCAGTACCGGGCGCTGGCGATCACCGCGGCGATCCTGGGCCTCGTCGGTCTGGTTCCCGGCATGCCCAACGTCGCCTTCTTGACGCTGGCCGCCATCCTCGGCTTCATCGCCTGGAAGGTGTACAAGAAGCAGCAGGTTCCCGCCCCCGACGCCACGCCCGCGGTCGACCCGAACGCGCCCGTGCTGGGGCTGCCCGGTGGCGGCCCCTCGCCGACTGCCGAGTTGACCTGGGACGAACTGCGCCCGGTCGATCCGCTGGGCCTGGAAGTCGGTTACCGCCTGATCCCGCTGGTGGACAAGAACCAGGGCGGCGAACTCATGGCGCGCATCAAGGGCGTGCGCCGCAAGCTCACCCACGACATCGGCTTCCTGATTCCCTCGGTCCACATCCGCGACAACCTCGAGCTGGGGGCCACCGCCTACCGCCTGCTCATCCACGGCGTGCCCGTGGCAACGGCCGAGATCCATCCGGACCGCGAACTGGCACTGGACCCGGGTAGCGCGCTCGGCGCGCTGGAAGGCATCGCCGGCAAGGATCCGGCGTTCGGCCTTGATGCCACCTGGATCCAGCCGCACCAGCGCGCCCATGCCGAATCGATGGGCTACACCGTGGTCGACCCGGCGACCGTCGTGGCCACTCACATGTCCCACCTGATCCGCGAGCACGCGCCGGAGCTGCTCGGCCATGAAGAGGCGCAGCAGCTGCTGGCGAACTTGGCCAAGAGCGCGCCCAAGCTGGTCGAGGACCTCACCCCGAAGGCCCTGCCCCTCTCGGTGGTGGTCCGCGTCCTGCAGAACCTGCTCATCGAGCGCATCCCGATCCGGCAGCTGCGCAAGATCGCCGAATCGCTGGTCGAGAACGCGCCGCTGAGCCAGGACCCGGGCGTGCTGACCGCCGCCGTGCGCAACGCGCTGGGGCGTTTCATCGTGCAGGAGATCGCCGGAATGTCGCCGGAGCTGCCGGTGTTCACCCTCAACCCGCAATTGGAACGCGTCTTGCAGGAGTCCACCCAGGGCAACGGCGCAGCGCTGGAACCCGGACTCGCCGAGCGACTGCACCAAAGCCTGGCCGAATGTGTCGGCAAGCAGGAAGCGAAGAACGAGCCCGCGGTAGTGCTGGTGCCTGCCCCCGTCCGTGCCGCGCTGGCACGCCTGGTCCGCCACAGCGTTCCCTCGCTGTCGGTCCTGGCCTACAGCGAGGTGCCGGAAGACAAACGTCTGAAGCTGGTCGGCACGATCAGCTGAGCCGGAAGTCCGACGGACCAGCGTCAGAAAACAGACACTCAATTCGATAGCCACGCAGCAGGAACAGAAGGGAACAACGGACCGTGCAGACCAACGACAACCCCAGCTTCCCCTCTCCCGCCCAGGCGCCCACGTCCCGGTACCACAGCATGAAAATCAAACGCTTCGTCGCTCCCGATATGCGCTCGGCCATGAACCTGGTGCGCAAGGAACACGGTCCGGATGCCGTGATCCTGTCCAATCGCCGGATCGAGGAAGGCGTTGAGATCGTCGCTGCGGCCAACTACGACGAAAGCGCGGTCCAGCGTGCGCTTGAAGCCGCCCGCAAGGATGTCGCCCCGCCGCCGCCGGCCCCGCGTCCGCGCAGCGCCGCCGACGCGATGATCGCGGCGGTGACCCGCCGCAAGGCCCCCGCTGC
>JAEWLO010000048.1 GCA_023457475.1 Pseudomonadota bacterium
GCCCCGGCCGTTGGCCGGACCACGGGGTGTCCGGACTACGCCGACGCGAATCGAACGGCTGCGCCGATCCAGCGCGTGACGACCCGGTCCGCCACATCAGGGGCCTCGGCCAGCAGCCGCTCGGCCAGCGCATGCACCCCCGGCAACAGGTCGGCATCGCGCGCCAGGTCGGCCATGCGGAACGCGGCCAGGCCGGTCTGGCGGGTGCCGAGCAGCTCCCCGGGGCCGCGCAGCTCCAGATCCTTTTCGGCGATCAGGAAGCCGTCGTTGGTCTGGCGCATCGTCTCCAGGCGTTCGCGCGCCATCTGCGAGAGCGGTGCCTGGTACAGCAGCACGCAGCGCGACACCGCCGAACCGCGGCCGACGCGGCCGCGCAGCTGGTGCAGCTGGGCCAGGCCCAACCGCTCGGCGTTCTCGATGATCATCAACGAGGCATTGGGCACGTCCACGCCCACTTCAATCACGGTGGTGGCCACCAGCAGGTCGATCTGCCCGGCCTTGAACGCCACCATGGTCGCCAGCTTCTCGGCCGCCTTCAGGCGACCGTGCACCAGCCCCACCCGCACGCCGGGCAGCAGCGCCTGCAGCGACTCGAACGTTGCCTGTGCCGGGGTGGCGTCCAGCTCCTCGCTTTCTTCGATCAGGGTGCACACCCAGTACACCTGCCGCCCTTCCTGGCAGGCCAGCGCGATACGGGCGATCAGCTCGGGGCGACGGTCGTTGTTGAGTGCCACGGTCTGGACCGGGGTGCGCCCCGGCGGCAGTTCATCGATGGCCGAAACGTCGAGGTCGGCATATTCGGACATGGCCAGGGTGCGCGGGATCGGGGTGGCGGTCATCACCAGCTGGTGCGGCACACTGCGTCCATCCGCGCCCTTGTCGCGCAGCGCCAGACGCTGGTGCACGCCGAAGCGGTGCTGCTCGTCGACGATGGCCAGAGCCAGGTCCTGGAACACCACCGCCTCCTGCATGAGCGCATGCGTACCCACCACCACCTGCGCTTCACCCGAGGCCACGTCGGCCAGGACCCTGGTGCGCGCCTTCCCGGTGACCTTGCCGGCCAGCCACGCGGTACGCACGCCCAGCGGCTCCAGCCAGCCACGGAGGTTGTTCAGATGCTGCTCGGCCAGCAGCTCGGTCGGGGCCGCCAGCGCGACCTGTTTGCCCTTCTCGACGGCCAGCATCGCGGCCAGGGCGGCCACCACGGTTTTGCCCGAGCCCACGTCGCCCTGCACCAGGCGCAGCATCGGGTGTGCCTTGCCCAGGTCGCGGCGGATCTGTTCGAACACCCGCTGCTGCGCGCCGGTCAACGCGAACGGCAGGCTGCCGCGCAGCCGCTCTACCAGCGCCCCGCTGCCGCGCAGCGACGGCGCGTGATGCGCCTGCAGGGCCATGCGCTGGCGGCGCAGGCTGAGGTGATGGGCCAGCAGTTCTTCGATCGCCAGGCGACGCTGTGCCGGATGCCGTCCTGCGGCCAACGCAGCCAGGTCGGCGTCGGGGGGCGGACGGTGCACGGTGAGCAGCGCGCTGCGCAGCGACGGCAATGAAAGGTCCTGCAGCCAACCGGCCGGCAGCAGCTCCAGCATTGCTTCATCCGGCAGGCGGTCGAGCGCCTGCCCGATGAGCCTGCGCAGGGTGGCCGGCCCCATCCCCTCCACCGTGGGATACACCGGGTCCAGACTGTCACCCAGCGCCGGGGCGTCATCACGACCGAGGATCTGATAGCTGGGATGGACGATCTCCAGCCCGAACTGGCCCGCCTTCGGGGTGCCGAAGCAGCGCAACCGTGTCCCGGTCGCGAACTGCCCGACCTGCTGCTGGCGGAAATGGAAGAAGCGCAGCACGAGGGTGCCCTGCCCTTCGTCCTCGACGGCCACCTTGAGCATCGGACGGAAGCGCATGCCGCGTTCGACCTTGATGACCCGTCCTTCCACCTGCGCGGGCACGCCGTTGCGCAGGTCCTGGATGCGGGTCAGGGTGGTCCGGTCCTCGTAGCGCAGCGGCAGGTGCAGCCACAGGTCCTGCAGCGAGACCAGGCCGCGCGCGGCGAGTTTGGCGGCCACGGCCGGCCCGACGCCGGCGAGCATCGACAACGATGCCTCACCGGACGGTGCCAGGGCCGGGGTTGCCGCCGCCTTGCGTGCCACGGTGGGGTCAGTCGATGACCATCACCGCGTCGACCTCGAAATTGGCGCCCTTGGGCAGGCCGGAGACTTCGATGGTGGACCGGGCCGGGAACGGGGCCTGGAAGTAGTCCTGCATGACCGCGTTGACCTTGGCGAACTCGGCCAGGTCGGTCAGGTACAGACCCAGACGCACAACCTTGTCGAGCGAGCCACCGGCCGCTTCGGCCACGGCCTTGAGGTTGTCGAAAGCACGGCGGGCCTGCGCTTCGACGTCACCGGTGCCGACGATGTCGCCGGTGGCGGGATCGAGCGGGATCTGGCCGGAGAAATAGACGGTGTTGCCGGCGCGCACGGCCTGCGAGTACGGACCGATGGCGGCCGGGGCCTTTTCGGTGTTGATGATCTGGCGGGTCATGGGGTGCTCCGGAAGTCAGGAAATCAGAGCGCCCATTGTATCGGTTCCGGTCATTGCCGCGCGTTGCGCGGCCAGCCACGCAGGGCGTGGCTCTACGTGCCGATCATTGGCGTCGTACCGACTGGACCACCGACAACCGTCGCAACCTGCGCATCACTTCGGCGAGGTGGTTGCGGTCGCGGACCTGGATGTTGAACGCCAGTACCGCGGCATTGAAGTCACGGTCCAGGTAGTCCACCCGTTCGATGTTGGAATGGCTCTGTGCGATCGCCGCCGCCAGCTGCGCCAGGACGCCGGTGCCGTTCTCCACTTCCACCACCAGCGCGGTGTCGTAATCGCCGGAAACGGTGGTATCCCACCCGATCGGAACCCAGCGTTCCGGCGACTTGCGCAGCTCGGCCAGATTCGGGCAATCCATGCGGTGCACCACAATGCCCTTGCCGGCGGTGTGGTAGCCCATGATGTCGTCACCCGGGATCGGTTGGCAGCAGTTGGCAAAGCTGACCACGCCCCGCTCGCTGCCGTTGATCAGGATCTTTTCCTGCGAATGCCTGGAATGCGCACCACCTCGCAGCTCGGCGTACGCCATCAGGGCCTGCGCGGCCTGGTTGGGCATCCAGTTGCCGAGCGCTACTTCAGCGAGCAGTGCTTCAAGGCGCGGATAGCGGTGTTCGGCCAGGAAGGCATCCAGCCGCCCCTTGGGCAGCCGTTCCAGCGAGCTGTCCATCGCTTCCAGCGCGCGATCCAGCATGCGATGCCCCAGCTGGACCGCATCTTCGTGCTCCAGCTGCTTGAGCTGGTGACGGATGGCGGTGCGCGCCTTGCTGCTCACCACGAACTCCAGCCACTGCGGCTTCGGTGTGGCCGAGCGTGCGGTGATGACTTCCACGGTCTGTCCGCTGACCAGCCGGGTGCGCAGCGGCACCAGCTTCTTGTCCACGCGCGAGGCCACGGCCGTGTTGCCGACATCGGTATGCACGGCGTAGGCGAAATCCAGCGCGGTGGAGTTGCGCGGCAACGCGAGGATCTTGCCTTTCGGCGTGAACAGATAGACCTCATCCGGGAACAGGTCGACCTTGACGTTGTCCAGGAACTCCAGCGAGGAGCCCGCAGCGCGCTGGGAATCGATCAGTTCGACGATCCACGCGTGGGCACGGCTCTGCGCGCTGTTGGGGCTGTCGCCGCCGAACTTGTAGGTCCAGTGCGCGGCAACACCGCGCTCGGCGATGAGGTCCATTTCCTCGGTGCGGATCTGGACCTCGATGGGCGACCCATACGGCCCGAACAACACGGTGTGCAGCGACTGGTAGCCATTGGCCTTGGGAATGGCGATGAAATCGCGGAAGCGCCCGTCGAGCGGCTTGAAGGTGGCGTGCACCGCGCCCAGCGCGTGGTAGCTGTTGGGCACACTGCGTACGACCAGCCGGAACCCGAACACGTCCATGACCTGGTCGAAGGATTTGTTCTCGTCGCGCATCTTGTTGTAGATGCTCCACGGGGTTTTGATGCGACTGACCAGCCGGTGCTCCAGCCCTTCCTTGGCCAGTCGCTGCGACAGCTGCACTTCCACCTGCGCCATGGCCTCGCGGCGCACGACCGGCTGGCTGCGGATGTGCTTTTCCAGAATGGCGTGCCGCCACGGATACAATGCCTTGAAACCCAGATTCTGCAGCTCGCTCTTGACCAGGCTCATGCCGAGCCGCTGCGCGATGGGCGCATAGATCTCAAGCGTCTCACGGGCGATGCGGCCACGTGCTTCGCGGCTCTGCGCACCGAGCGTGCGCATGTTGTGCAGGCGATCGGCCAGCTTGATCATGATCACGCGCAGGTCGCGCGACATCGCCAACAGCATTTTGCGGAAGCTCTCGGCCGCCGCCTCCTGACGGTCGCGGAACTTCAGCTTGTCCAGCTTGGTGACGCCATCGACCAGTTCGGCCACGGCCTCGCCGAACTCGGCCGCCAGTTCCTCTCGCGTCAGCGGGGTATCTTCGATGGTGTCGTGCAGGATCGCCGCGATCAGCGCCTCGACATCCAGACCCAGCTCGGCCAGCACCTGCGCCACCGCGACCGGATGGGTGTTGTACGGCTCACCGGATTTGCGGGTCTGGCCCGCGTGCGCGGACGCGCCCACTTCCCACGCGCGGCGCAGCAGGGGCAGCTGTTCCGGCGGCAGGTAATGGGCCGCGCGCTCAAGCTGAAGGACATAGTCGGGTACGGCCGCGCCGGGGGACGCGACGACCTTGGCAGAGGGGCCTGGGTTCATGGCTGGAAGACTATGCCAGCCACGGGATATCGGCAAACCCCTACATGCCTGTCGGATCGATAGGCTGCATTCTGCAACGGCTCCGATGGACACCACCCTGCGCAAACGCAGACAGCCCGCCAAGGGCGGGCTGTCCGGGAAACACATACAGCGCGACGATCAGTCGTCGTTCTTGGACATGTCTTCGTCGGCGACCACTTCGGCGGCTGCCCATTCCAGGGCCTCACGCTCGGCGCGCTCGCGCTCGGCCTTCTCGACTTCGTCGATCAGGGCGTTGTCGATCTTGCGGGCGGCAATTTCACGCAGCGCCAGCACGGTCGGCTTGTCTTCGGTTTCGCTGTTGTCCAGGGTGGCCTGGACGCCATTGGCCAGCTGACGGGCGCGCTTGGACGCCATCATGACCAGTTCGAAACGGTTGTTCACGACTTCCAGACAATCTTCTACGGTGATGCGGGCCATGCGGGCTCCCGGCAGCCGGCGCGGGCTGCTCAATCGAATGAGGGAAAGGGGACGGATTGTAAGGGCCGGGCCTGGACAAAATCAAGCCGAGCGGTTACCAGCCCTTTATGAATCAAGCCGTTGCACCCGGATCCTGGGTCAAAAGGGCCTGGATCAGCCCGGCGTGGCGGACCTTCTGGGCTTCCCGGCGCAGCCGACTGGCTGTGAAGATGGCGCACAGCTCGTCCACTGCGGTCTCGAACACTTCGTTGACGATGACGTAATCGAAGTCGTTGAAGTGCAGCATTTCCTCCCGCGCCGCGGAGAACCGCTGGGCGATCACCGCCTCGCTGTCCTGGCCGCGCTTGCGCATGCGGTCCTGCAGGGCCTGCTTCGACGGCGGCAGGATGAACACGGTGACCGTGCCCGGCACCATCTGACGGACCTGCTGGGCCCCCTGCCAGTCGATTTCCAGCAGCACGTCCTGGCCGGCGGCCAGCTGCGGCTCCACCGACTGGCGCGCGGTGCCCTTCCAGTCGCCATGGACCCAGGCATGCTCGAAGAAGTCGCCGGCGGCGATCATCTTCTCGAATGCTTCGGCACTGACGAAGTGGTAGTGCTCGCCGTTCACTTCGCCCGGACGCATGTCCCGCGAGGTGAACGAGATCGACAGCGCGATCTGCGGGTCACGGGCCAGGGTGGCGTTGACGATGCTGCTTTTGCCCGCGCCCGAGGGGGCGGCCACGATGTACAGGGTGCCGCGCGCGGGGGCACCGACCGGAGTGGGCTGGCTGCTCATTCGATGTTCTGCACCTGTTCGCGGATCTGGTCGATCAACACCTTGAGTTCGACGGCGGCATTGGTGGTGCGCGCGTCGACCGACTTGGAACCCACGGTATTGGCTTCGCGGTTGAATTCCTGCAGCAGGAAGTCGAGACGGCGGCCGACCGGCTCACGCTGTTTCAGCACCCGGCGGATCTCGGCGATGTGGCTGCGCAGGCGATCCAGCTCCTCGTCCACGTCCAGCTTCTGCAGCCACAGCACCAGTTCCTGCTCGGCGCGCCCCGGGTCCACAGGATGTGGCAGGTCGGCGAGGCGGGCGGCCAGCTTGGCGCGCTGGCCGTCCCGGATCAGCGGGATCAAGGTGGTGACGTCCGCGGCAATGCGTTCAATTGCGTCAACGCGCTCGCTGATCGCATGGGCCAGGGCGGACCCTTCGCGCTCACGCGCGGCCAGGAAGCCGTCCAGGACCTGCTCCAGCAGGGCAAGGGCTTCGACCTGGAGGGCGGCGGCATCGGCCGCCTCGCCCAGGGTGACGCCCGGCAACTGCAGCAGTTCGGTAAAGCTGACCTGCAGGTTGGGGAAGTCGGAAGTGAGCCGGTGCGCCAGCGCGCCGAGCTGCCCCAGCAGGGCCTCGTTGACCTGCAGGCTCGCGCTGCCTTCCGGCGCGCGCAGCCGCATCACGAGGTCCAGCTTGCCGCGACTGAGGCGCGCAGCGATGCGTTCACGCAACTGGGGCTCCAGCGCGCGCAGCTCTTCCGGCAGGCGTGTACCCACTTCCAGGAAGCGGTGATTGACCGAGCGCAGCTCGCAACCCAACGTGCCCCACGGGGTAGCCCGCTCGCCGCCAGCGTAGGCGGTCATGCTCCGAATCATTCGGGGTTTCCGATGCTTTCAAAGGGGGAATGGTACCCTAGCGGCCTCTTTGAAGCCTCCTCGCCCGCCGGTCTCCGGCCCGGGCGCGGACCTGCATCCCCTTCCTGCTGGAAACCTGTCATGTCCCAACCCCGTCCCAGCGGCCGCCAGGCCGACCAGTTGCGCGAAGTGCGCATCGAGCGCGCCTTCACCCGCCACGCCGAAGGTTCGGTGCTGGTGAGCTTCGGCGACACCCGCGTGCTGTGCACCGCCAGCGTGGAAAACCGGGTGCCCGGCTTCCTGCGCGGCAAGGGCGAGGGCTGGGTCACGGCCGAATACGGCATGCTGCCCCGCTCCACCCATACCCGCAATGACCGTGAGGCCGCGCGGGGCAAGCAGGGTGGCCGTACGCTGGAGATCCAGCGCCTGATCGGCCGCACCCTGCGTTCCTGCGTGAACCGCAGCGCGCTGGGCGAACGCACCATCACTCTGGACTGCGATGTGCTGCAGGCCGACGGCGGCACCCGCACCGCGGCGATCACCGGTGCCTATGTCGCCTTGGTGGACGCGGTGAATCACCTGATGAAGCGGGGCGAGCTCAAGCGCAACCCGATCTTCGGCGCGGTCGCGGCCGTGTCCGTCGGCGTCTACCGCGGCACGCCGGTGCTGGACCTGTACTACGCCGAGGACAGCGACTGCGATACCGACATGAACGTGGTGATGAACGACGGCGGCGGCTTCATCGAGCTGCAGGGCACGGCCGAAGGCCATGCGTTCCGCCGCGATGAACTGGATGCGCTGCTGGCCCTGGCCGAGAAGGGCATCACCGATCTGTTCGCGGCGCAGCAGGCCGCCCTGGCCCAGCCGTGAACCGGCGCATCGCCCTGACCACCCTGGTGGTGGCCGATTACGACGAAGCGATCGCCTGGTACACCGGCAAGCTCGGCTTTTCGCTGCTGGAGGACATCGACCAGGGCAGCAAGCGCTGGGTCGTGGTCGGTCCCGCCGACGGCAGCGCCGCCGCGCTGCTGCTGGCGCGCGCCACTACGGATGAACAGCGAACCCGGGTCGGCAACCAGACCGGCGGGCGCGTGGGCTTCTTCCTGCACACCGACGATTTCCGCCGCGACCACGCCACGATGACCGCGGCCGGCGTGGAGTTTCTCGAAGCCCCGCGCGAGGAAAGCTACGCCACGGTGGCGGTGTTCCGCGACCTGTATGGCAACACCTGGGACCTGCTGGAGCCGAAACAATGAAACTGGTACTGGCCAGCGGCAACGCCGGCAAGCTGAAGGAGCTGCAGGCCATGCTGGCCGGGCTGCCGCTGGAGATCGTGGCACAGGGCGAGCTGGGCGTGAGCGATGTACCGGAAACCGGCCTGACGTTCGTGGAGAACGCGCTGATCAAGGCGCGCCATGCCTGTGCCAGCACCGGCCTGCCCGCGCTGGCCGACGACTCAGGCCTGATCGTGGACGCGCTGGACGGTGCCCCCGGCCTGTACAGCGCGCGTTACGCCGGCAGCCCGACCAACGACGCGGCCAACAACGCAAAACTGCTGGAAGCGCTGCGTGACATGCCGCCTGGACGGCGCAGCGCCCGCTTCTACGCGGTCATCGTGCTGCTTCGCCACGCCGAAGATCCGCAACCGCTGATCTGTGAAGGCACCTGGGAAGGCGAAATCCTGGACGCACCACGCGGCCATCATGGCTTTGGCTACAACCCGGTGTTTCTGGATACGGTGCTGCAGCAGACCGCCGCCGAGATGGCCCCGGACCTGAAGAACGCGATGAGCCACCGCGGCAAGGCGTTGCAGCTGTTGAAGCAGAAGCTGGCAACCCATTTCTGAGGAAAGCCGGCCAACGGCCGGCGCTACCGTCGGTTGAAGGCCGGCAAGACCCACGACATGTCACACGATCAATGCCATCACGCCCCCGGCGAAGACTGCGGCCACGACCACGGCGTTTCGCTGGTGCCGCCGCCGCTGTCGCTGTATGTGCACCTGCCCTGGTGCGTGCGCAAATGCCCGTACTGCGATTTCAACTCGCACGCCGGGAAGGGGGAGCTGCCCTTCGATGCCTACATCGACGCGTTGATCCGCGACCTGGACCAGGACCTGCCACTGGTCTGGGGCCGGGTAGTGAACAGCGTGTTCTTCGGCGGCGGCACGCCCAGCCTGTTCCCGCCCGAGGCGATCGATCGCTTCCTGCAGGCCGCTTCGGCACGCCTGCGTTTCGCACCCAACCTGGAAGTGACCCTGGAGACCAACCCGGGCACTGCCGAGCACGGCCGCTTCGACCGCTACCGTGCGGCCGGGGTGAACCGGATCAGCTTCGGCATCCAGACCTTCAACGACGACGCGCTCAAACGCCTGGGGCGCATCCACGACAGCGGCGAAGCCGAGCGCGCGGTGAAGCTGGCCCAGGACGCCGGCTACGACAACTTCAACATCGACCTGATGTACGCGCTGCCCGAACAGACCCTGGCGCAGGCCGAACATGACCTGGAGCGGGCGTTCGCGCTTCAGCCCACGCATCTGTCGCATTACCAGCTCACCCTGGAACCGAACACGGTGTTCTTCGCCCGGCCACCGCAGGGCCTCCCCGACGACGATGCGGCCTGGGACATCCAGGAGCACTGCCAGCAGATGCTGGCCGAGGCCGGTTACGCACAGTACGAAGTCAGTGCCTATGCCCGCCCGGGCCGCCAGAGCCAGCACAACCTCAACTACTGGCGCTTCGGCGACTACCTGGGGATCGGGGCCGGTGCGCACGGCAAGATCAGCTCCGGCGCGGCGCAGGACGTACTGCGCCGCTGGAAGCACAAGCACCCGCAGACCTACATGGACACCGCCGGAACATCGGCCTCGATCGGCGGCGACGATGTGATCGACGCGGCGCGCCTGCCCTTCGAATACATGCTCAATCTGCTGCGCCTGCATGAAGGGTTCGGACTGAAAGACTTCGAGTCCCGGACGGGGCTGCCGCGGGACGCGATCGCCCGGCCGCTGCGGGACGCGGTGACGCGCGGCTGGATGGTCGTGGATGGGGGGCGCGCACAGCCGACCGAGCTGGGGCGGCGGTTTACCAATGATGTGGTGGAGTTGTTCCTGCCGTAGTTGTAAATTCACGGCTCCAAGGGGAGCCGGAACCTACAACGGATGTCTGCGTCCGCACCGCCATCGCCACCCGACCTGGCCCGCTTCGCGCAGGTCGATGCGCCGCCGCGCGTGCGCCGACTTCTGGCCACACTGCACGCGCTGGCGGCCCAGACCCTGGCCAATCCGCTCAAACTGACCATCGTCGAGCTGGAACGCGAGCTGTTCCGGGAGGCCGAGCGCGCCCGCAACAGCCAGATCCAGGCCGATATCTATGCGCAGACCCGTCGTCTGCACGAAATCAGCACGCAGTTCGCGCCGCGCTTTCTGGAGGCCCTGGCACAGGCCCTGGCCCAGTTGCGGCAGCCGCGCGTGCGGCACGTGCCGGCAGCGCCAACCGTGGTCAACGCCACCACCCTGACCCTGGTCACCGACACCGATATCGACCGCGACATCGTGCTGGCCGACATCACCCGCCGCGAAGCCCAGCGATCCGCCAGTGCCCTGCAGCTGCTGGGCCAGCGTTTCGGCGTGCTCGCTGCGGGACCGGAGTTCGAGGTCGAGGACCTGCCCTTCGGCCCCCCTGTGCTGTGCCGGATCGCCCGTGAGCTCGGCGAGCAGTTCCAGCTGGGGCTGGACACACAGCTGGTGTTCTACCGCGTGTTCGACCAGCAACTGCTGGAAAGGCTGGGCGAGCTGCTGGAACGCGCCAACATCCTGCTGGCGCATGAAGGCATCCTGCCTGGCCTGGTCTATACCCCTTATCTCGCCCGTTCTGCCACCACCCGGCGCATCGTGACCGGCCCCGAGCGGAGCACCGGCAATCCGGCGCGCAAGTCGGGGGGTACCGCAGCGCGCCCACTCACCGGCTGGAGCGGCTCGGCCAGCAGTGGAAGCTGGGCCGCCATGACCCAGGAAGCCATGGGCACCGCGCCGCTGCCCGAGCCTCCGCCGTCGGGACCGTCCCCGGCCGCGGGCACGCCGCCGGTGGACCTCAACGCTCCCGCGCTGTCGGCCCTGCACCAGCTGCTGGATGCAGCCCGTCACTCGCAGGGAGCCAGCGCGGCCATGCCGCTTTCCGCCCCCACGCGCAGCGATGCGGGCGGCGCTGCCGGTGACGCCTCCGGCCCCGCATCGGCCGCCAGCCCCGCGGTCCCGCCGCCCCTGCCTGATGTGCCGGACGCGGTGGGCACCGCCGCAGCCGCGCAGCCCATTCCCAGTACTCACCTGCACGCCACCCTGGCGAAGCTGCAGGCGCAGACCGCCGGCGCACGGCGCAGCATGGCCGACCTGCACACCGCGCTGCTGGCCCAGATGCGCGCCGAACACGGCGCGCAGGCCACGCTGACGGTGAAGGACAACGACACCTTCGACCTGCTCGACATGCTGTACGGCCAGATCCAGCGCGAAGTGCGCCCCGACGCTGCCGCCGTTGATCTGCTCACCCGCCTGCAGGTTCCCGTGGCACGTGCGGCGCTGAGCGACCCGGCCTTCTTCGTGCGCGACCAGCACCCGGCACGGGAACTGCTGAACGCGGTGGCCGAGGCGGGTGCCAACTGGCTGGGCGAGGAAGACGTGGACCCGCAGCTGGTGCAGAAGCTGGACCGCGCGGTGGACAAGGTCATCACCGACTACCAGGGCGATGCAACCGTCTTCGAGGCCGCCAACGACGAAATCCAGCAGCATTTCCGCGCGTTGGCGCACAAGGCCGAGCTGGCCGAGCGCCGCCACGTCGAAGCGGCACGCGGAAAGGAACGGCTGGAGTCTGCCAAGCAGCAGGCCGGCACCCGCATCGACCAGCTGTGCGCGCAGGCCGCCCCACCGCGCTTCGTGCAGTCGCTGCTCAAACAGGCCTGGTCTGACGTACTGACCCTGACACTGCTGCGCAATGGCGAAGGCTCCGAGCAATGGCAGCAGCGCAGCCAGGAAACCGCGCGTATCGCGGACATTACCTGCCAGCCCCCCGGCAGCGGAGGCAGCGACGTGGAGCTTGGGCAACAGGTCGAAGCCGCGCTGCTGCAGGTGGGCTACCACCACGACGAAGCGGCCGCGATCTCGCGCCGGCTGTCCACGCCCGGTGGAGAGGACGAAAGCAGCTCGCGCACCGAGTTGACGGCGCGCCTGCGCGCGCGCAGCCGGCTGGGCGAGCAGGGCGACGGCCACGACCCGCGCAAGGTTGCGCCACTGGCGCGCACCGCCGCCGAAGACGACTGGTACAAGCAGCTGCGCGCACTGCCGTTCGGCACCTGGTTCGAGTTCACCACCAACCAGCAGGGCGACGTACGCCGCCAGCGCCTGTCCTGGTACAGCCTGATCACCGACAACGCATTGTTCGTGAATCCGCGCGGGCAGAAGGTTGCGGAGCATTCACTGGACGCACTGGCCCGGCTGATGGCGCATGGCCAGGCGCGCATCGTCAATGAGGACAAGAGCCGGCTGATCGACCGGGCCTGGCAGGCGACGCTGCGCACGCTGCGATCGCTGGCCGGCACCGTCAGCCCCGCGGAGGCGGCAGGATGAACGACGACCAGAACACCCGCCGCGCGCGCCGCCGCGAGGTGACCGAGCAGATTGCGGTGACCGACATGATGACCGAACAGGTGGTTGGCCGGCTGGGCAACGTATCGGAAACCGGCATGTTGATGATCGCCTCCGTCCCCATGCAGGACGAGGCCCTCTTCCAGTTCCGCTTCGCCATTCCTGGAACCGGCGGCCAGCCGGCACTGCTGGACGTCGGCGCGCATCTGCTGTGGCACGAGGAAAGCAATGCGCCAGGGCAATACTGGACTGGTTTCCGCTTCCTCACCCTGAGCCGTGAACACCGCGCGCTGCTGAAGGACTGGGTGGATCAGGAGACTTCGGCGACCTGAGCGCCGGTTCCGGCACAGCGCGGCGGAGTCGATTGGGGCAGAATCAGGGACTGTATTCCTGACTGCCCTGCGAGTTCTCCGCGATGAACCAGCCCGACCTCAGCGCCCTGTATTCCCACCATGTACGCGTGCTTTCCCAGCGCGCCGACGAGGCGCTGGCACGCGGCGGCTTCGACCATCTGGTCGTGCCCAGTGGGACGCTACACTACCAGGCCTTCGACGACCGCGACTATCCGTATGCGGTGAACCCGAACTTCAAGGCGTGGCTGCCGCTGACCAAGGTGCCCAACAGCTGGCTCGTCTATACGCCCGGTCAGCGCCCGAAGGTGATCTTCCACCAGCCGTTCGATTACTGGCACGTGGTGCCGGACGCGCCCAACGGCTGGTGGGTGGAGCACTTCGACATCGAGATCATCCGCACGCCGGACCAGGCGCTGGCGCTGCTGCCGTCCGATCCGGCGCGCTGCGCGATACTGGGCGAACCGCAGAGCGCGCTGGCCACCTTCGAGCCGAACAACCCGGAACCGGTGCTGCATTACCTGGACTGGCACCGTGCGACCAAGACGCCGTATGAGATCGTGCTGATGCGCGAGGCGCAGCGCCTGGGCGTGCGGGGCCACCGCGCGGCGGAAGCGGCATTCCGGGCGGGCGCGAGCGAGTTCGAGATCCACATGGCGTACTGCGGTGCAGTGGGCCAGGACCCCAACGAGCTGCCTTACGGGAACATCGTGGGCCTGAACGAGAACGCGGCGGTGCTGCATTACACGGACCTGGGCCGTACCGCGCCGCAGCCGCTGCGGAGCTTCCTGATCGACGCAGGTGCCAGCGCGTTCGGCTACGCCAGCGATATCACCCGCACCTATGCGGCGGCCGGCCACGATGAATTCGAGGCGATGATCCAGGCGGTGGACGCGGCGCAGCAGCAGATGGGTGCAGGCGTGCGCGCGGGCGTGGACTACAAACAGCTGCACGTGGACGCGCATCTGTCGCTGATGGGCATTCTGAAGGACTTCGGAGTACTGAAGGTGTCGCCGGAGGCGGCACTGGCAACGGGGGTAAGCGCGGCGTTCTTCCCGCATGGACTGGGCCATCTGATCGGTCTGCAGGTGCACGACGTGGCCGGCTTCGCGGCGAGCGACCACGGCGGCCGGATCGAGCGGCCGGACGGTCATCCGTACCTGCGCCTGACCCGGACGCTGGAGCCGGGCATGGTGGTGACGATCGAGCCGGGCGTGTACTTCATCGACATGCTGCTGGACGAGGTGAAGCAGCGCGGCCACGGGGACAGCATCGACTGGAACCGCGTGGACGTCTTCCGCCCCTACGGCGGCATCCGCATCGAAGACGAAGTGATGTGCACCGAAGGCGACGCCGACAACCTGACCCGCCCGGCGTTTGCGGACGCCTGATTTTCCGGATTACCGGATTTCCTGGATTGCACGGATCGCGTAGGGACACGCCATGCGTGTCCGCTGCCGGATTCAGGCGAACAGCCGGTGCGCAA
>JAEWLO010000049.1 GCA_023457475.1 Pseudomonadota bacterium
TGTAAACAATATTCAAGATGATTTATTTAAAATAATATTAAAAGGTATTAAAGAAGAAGCCCAAATAGCTACAGTGAAGTTATTAGAAAATAAACAGCCACTAGAAATTGTAAATGAATATATAATTCCTGCCTTAGATATTGTAGGAGAAAAATATGAAAATGGACATATATTTCTTCCACAACTAATCCAATCTGCAGAAACAGTAAAAGAATCCTTCAAGGTCATAAAAGATAAGTTAAGAAAAGGAACTGATGCTGAGATTTCAAAAGGAAAGATAGTATTAGCGACTGTAAAAGGTGATATACATGATATAGGAAAAAATATAGTAAAGGTACTTCTGGAAAATTACAACTATGAGATTATCGATTTAGGAAAAGATGTTTCTAAGGAGAAAATAGTAGAAGCTGTTATTAAAAATAATATTAAGCTAATAGGACTTAGCGCCCTAATGACTACTACAGTTAAAAATATGGAAGAAACCATATTTGAACTAAAAAGGACTAAGCCAGATTGTGTAGTTATGGTGGGTGGAGCGGTACTTAATGAGGAATATGCAAATATGATTAAAGCAGATTTTTATGCTAAAGATGCAAAGGAATCTGTAACCATAGCTAGAAAAGTATTGGGATAAAACAAGTTACATCTTATTAAAAATTATTAACAAAAAAATATATGTACATAAATCAGAAGTTTAGCACGTGAAGTTTTTTTTAGGCGATAGCCAGTTGATTTGTAACGAGTTACTGATATTTATCACAAAAATTATATATTCCGATTTTTACTGGTAATTATAGAGAAAAAATTTGCAAAATAAAAGCATCCTTTTTATAATAGTTTTGCTGAAAACTCATAAGAAAGGATGCTTAAGAATGAACAAAAGTTATTTAAAACAAATGCTCACCTATATTAATAAGGTATATGATATGGGTGAAAAAATCAATACCTTAAAAGATAAAAGAATAAAATCTCCAGTAAAAATTTCAACAATTACTTTTGTAGTATTATTTGGATTTATGCTTCAAATAAGAAGTTTCAATAGATTAGAACATTGGCTTAAGAAAGGCAAATTTAAAAAGGTAGTGCCTGAAAAAACTAAAATGCCACGCATTGATGCCGTTAGGCGGTGTTTAAGTGATTTTGATTTAGAAGGTTTAAAAAACATTCATAGTGAAATAATAAAAACTACTATAAAAAATAAAGTCTTTAGAAATGGTACCATAGATGGTTTGAAAGTAGTTGCTATAGATGGTGTAGAATTATTTGAAAGTACTAAAAAGTGTTGTAATAAATGTCTTTCTCGAGTTCATAAAAATGGAATTACTCATTATTTCCATAGGTCAGTAGTATGTTCAACCGTAGGTTCTGATCCACATATTATTTTAGGACAAGAAATGCTTGAACCCAAAAAAGATAGCTCAGATAAAGATGAAGGCGAGATTACAGGTGCTAAAAGATTAATTAAGAATTTATACAAAAAGTATCATCATTTTACAGATATAATAGTAGCTGACGCTCTATTTTGTAAATCTACTTGGATAAAAGAAGTTCTTTCAATCGGAATGAATGCAGTGGTAAGAGTTAAGGATGAAAGGCTTCATATTGTAAAAGATGCATTAGCTTTGTTTAAGTGCCATGAGGCTAATAAAGAATGGATTATAAAGCAGGGAAATAAAAAATATACCAAAATTAAAGCTTGGGATGAAGATGATTTTGAAATGTCAGATGCATCGATTAAAGTTAGATTTATAAGGTTCGTAGAAGAAATTCATTTAGGTGATAAAGTAGAAATTAAAGAAGGTTGGATTATAACAACAGATAAGTTTACTTCTATAGAAACCTTATGGAAAATAATGCACAAGAGATGGGATATTGAAAATAATGCTTTTCACCAATTAAAAACTGAATGGCACTTAGACCATTGTTTCCTTCATAGCCCTACGGGCGTAGAAACAGTGTTAATATTTATAATAATAGCTTTTAATTTAATGCAATTGTATTTTTTTAGGTGTATAAGAGGTTTTAGAAAAAAGCGGATGCTTCAAATAAATATTATCGAAGATATACGTGATGAGCGACTTACTATCGAAGATGGATGGTTAAATCCAATATTTGAAAAGACATAATTATTGATGAAAACTGGAAAATAATTATGAAGTTTTTGTGGGGTAAGGGGGATTTATATCTATTATTAAGACCTATCGGTCTCTGGACTTACCAGTCCTTTAATTAGCTTGAATAGATTACAATTAAAGTAAAAATAAAAATTTTACTGGAATTTTCATGCTAAAGCTCTGATATATTTATTTTATTATTGACATTTTAAAAAGTTTTTTATAAAATCAAAAGGACAAATCTACTTTTAAGTTGGTCCAGAGAGGCCAAGAAGGGAGACAGGAATAATGGCTAGAATTATAATTATTTTAAAGAGAAACCCATAGGATAATAAATAGAGCAGCTTATAATTTGCTTTGTTTGTTGTCCTTTTTGTTGTACATTAATTATTTTGATTGGAGGGTTTTTCTTGAAAACAAAAAATATTGAAGCAAAAC
>JAEWLO010000050.1 GCA_023457475.1 Pseudomonadota bacterium
CGAAGAGCAGCCACGCAGGGCGTGGCTCTACGCGCTGGGTTGTTTCCACGCGTTACCGGCCGTGGAGACGTTCACGGCGGTCGTTTGGGAACCGACCCTACCGCCCGAACCACGCGTAGTGACAGGCCATGCCTGTCATCGCGATGCAGGACGAAGAGCAGCCACGCAGGGCGTGGCTCTACGCCGGTTCGAGCACGCCATCGCGGAGTCGATAGCTGCGATGCACGACCCCTTCCGGCAGTTCGTCATGCGTGATCATCACCAGACTCCGCCCACCCAGCGCAGCCACCATGTCGTGCAACAGCGCCTGCGCGGTATCCACATCCAATCCTTCCGTAGGTTCATCCAGCAACAGCAGCGGTGCCTCGCGCAGCAACGCGCGCCCCAGCGCCAACCGCCGCGCCTGCCCCGCCGACATCGTCGCCCCGTTCTCGCCCACCCAGGCACTCAACCCGCCAATACGCCGCGCCCAGTCGGCCAGCCGCACATCCTCCAGCACCGCCCACAGTCGCGCGTCATCGGCCTGCGCATCCCCCACCCGCAGATTCTCCGCCACGGTGCCAGCGAACACCGGTGCGTTCTGCGGCAACCAGGAGATGTGCCGATGCCAGTCGGCCTGGGCAACCTCGCGGATATCCGCGCCGCCGAACAGCACGCGCCCCGCATCCGGGTCCCACAACCGCAGCAGCAACGACGACAGCGTGGTCTTGCCACTGCCGCTGTCGCCGCGCAGCGCGATGCGCTCACCCGGCTGCACCAGAAGATTCACGCCACGCAGCAGCGCTCTGCCCTGCCCGGGCCAGCCGAAGCTGACGCCCTGGAGCTCCAGCACCGCCGCACCAGCAGGGACGGCCACCGGGATGGAGGCATCGGCCACCCCTGCCGGTTGATCCACGATGCTGTCCAGCCGCGCCGCCGCCACGCGCCCGCTCAACCACGACTGCCAGGCCAGCCCGATGCCGGCCCACAACTCGATCAGCGCTACCGTGAGAAACACCAGTGCGGCCGCATACGCTGCGTCCACCTGGCCCTGCTCGAATGCATGCAGCGCCAGCCAGAGCATGGCTACCAGGCCAATCGACGCGCACAGACCATGCAGTGCGTTGCCGGCCACCAGCCGCAGACGTCGCCGCTTGTCCCGCGAACGCAGCTGCTTGGCGGCGACGGTCACCCGCTGCCGCCAGTGATCCCGGGCCTGCAGCGCGGTGAGATCGGCCGCGCCCTCCAGTCCCTCAAAGGCATTCGCACGCAGCTGGGCGCGGTGCAGCGCGCGATCCTTTTCGTGGGCATCCGCGCCGCGCACTGTGATCCACGGCACACCCACACCGATGACCAGCGCCAGCGCGGCGAGCAGCAACGCCGCCGGCGGATGGATCAACGCTGCCGACAGCACTCCGGCCAGCGAAACACCGCCCAGGGCAATCAACGGTCCGATTGCCCGCACCAGCAGCCCATCCACCTCACCAATGTCGCTCAACAGGCGCGCCAGCAGCTCGCCGGTGCGCACGCCGGCCAGCTTCGCCGGAGCCAACGGCAGCGCACGGCGGAAGAACCACACCCGTAGATCGCGTGCAATGCGCAGGGTGACGTCGTGCCCCAACAGTTTCTCGAAGTAGCGCGATGCAATGCGCGCCATGGTCAGTCCGCGGATGCCGGCCGACGGCGAGAAGAAATTGAAGCCGCTGCCGAGCCCTGCTGCACCCGCCAGGGCGGCGGCGGTGAGGAAGCCGCCGGAAAGTCCCAGCAAGGCAGTGCCCGCGAGCATGGTCGTCCACAGCAGCACGATGGTCAGCAGCAGCCGGCCCTTGTGGCGCGCGAACACCTGTTTCAGGCCATCGTGATGTTGCGCGCTCATGCCTGCACCTCCGGCACGCGCGACTGCAGTGTTTCCAGCACCAGCCGTGTATCGGCCCAGCGCATCACCGCCTCGCTGTGGGTGGCCACCACGACACTGCGGTCGCGCGCGAACGCCGCCAAGGTCTGCAGCAGTGCGGCTTCGGTTTCCGGGTCCAGGAAGGCGGTCGGCTCATCGAGCAACAGAAGTTGAGGGTCGCGCAACAGAAGACGTGCCAGCCCGATGCGCCGTGCTTCACCGCCAGACAGCCCGAACCCGCGCTCACCGATCACCGTGTCCAGTCCATCAGGCAGTGCGTGCGCGAAGCGCATCACCTGGGCCGCCTCGGCCACCGCCTGCAAACGGGCATCGCTGGCCCCGGGGTCTGCCAGCCGCAGGTTGTCGGCAATCGTGCCGTGGAACAGGTACGGCCGCTGGCTGGCATAGCCGACCTCCAGCCCCGGGCGCAGCACGATGCTGCCCCCCCGCGGTGGCAGCCAGCCGGCCAGCGCTTCCAGCAGCGTGCTCTTGCCGCTGCCGCTGGGGCCCACGATCGCCAGGCGTTGTCCGGACTCGATCTGGAACGAGAGCGCGTCAATGACGTCGTTCGGTGCACCCAGCGGGCGCAGCACCAGGTCCTTCACGACTACCGGCGGCGCATGCAGCTCCTGCAGTTCCGGCGCACGCACAGTGTCGGCGGCCACTGCCGGTGCGTCACCCGGCAGCTCACCCAGCAGCCGCTCCACTTCCGCCGCAGCGGCCAGCGCGTTCGCCCGGTCGTGGTAATGCGCGGCCAGCCGGCGCAGCGGTGCGTAGAACTCCGGGGCCAGCAGCAGGCAGAACATGCCCGCGCCCAGGGTCGGCACCGTGGCGTGCAGCGACATCAGGCCGAGATAGCTCAGGCCCAGGTACAGCGCCACCATGGCCACACTGACAGAAGCGAAGAATTCCAGCACGGTCGACGACAGGAAGGCGATGCGCAGCACTTTCATGGTGCGCTCGCGCACGCCTTCGGCGGCGGCCTCCACACCGGCCAGCTCGGCCTCACCCCGGCCATACAGGCGCAGCAGTCCCAACCCCTTGATGCGGTCGGCAAAGTGTCCGCTCATGCGCGCCAGTTCGCCCAGCTGGGCACGGCCGGCCGCTTCCGCACCCCAGCCCACCAGCATCATGAAGAACGGCACCAACGGTGCGGTGAACACCAGAATGAGGGCGACCACCCAGTCCACATAGGCGACGGCAAGGGCGATCAGCAACGGCACCACCACCACTTCGGTGCGCACCGGCTGGTAGCCGCTGTAGTAGTTCTCGATGGCATCGCTGTGCGCCAACATCAGTTCGCCCAGCTCACCGCTGCGCTGCCGGCGCAGCCACAACGGGCCGTTGCCGAGCAGACGCGCATACGCCCGTTCGCGCAGGGTCAACCGCGCAGCATCGGCGACATCGCCGGCCAGCGCCTGCGTAAAACTACCGAGCGATGCACGCACGGCAAGCACCGCCAACAACCCAACCAGCACGGGTGTCGCCTCGGCGAGGGGGCGATGCTCCACCAACACGGCCTGGATGAGCCAGGCGATGGCGGCGGCCTGGCCGATCAGCAGCGCACCCGACGTGGAAATACTCAACGCCGCCAACCGTTGGCGGCCCCGGACTGTGACGGCTAGCCCAGTAAGCCACTGCAGGCGTTGGCGGCGCAGGTCGGACGTCTCGATGGCGGGCGCTTCGGGGGGTATGCTCAACGGAGATCACTGGCGGCCACGGGGCGGTGCCAGACAGTGTAATCGGGTCTGGCCACCGCCTCCGGTGCGGCACACGGTCGCAGGGGGGACGCCCAGCTTCCGCCTCCCTGAATGCTCCTTCATTGATCTGAATCAAGGCTCGTCGAAGTTGCTGGTCACAGAATTCATCCCGTAGACCCCCTTCCCGCCACCCCAAGAC
>JAEWLO010000051.1 GCA_023457475.1 Pseudomonadota bacterium
CAGCAGGGGCGCAGCGGAGCTGCGACGCGGCGACTGCAGGCCCGCATGCAGCGAGCCGGCCAGCAACATGATCGCCACGGCCAGCACGCAGTAGGCCGTACGCAGGCCCAGCCCCCACGGCCCATGCAGATACAGGCTCAGCGTGGCCTGCACCGGGTCCAGATCGTCGCGTGCCCATTGCGTCCACAGCGCCATGCCCACGAACGCGGCCAAGGCCAGCAGCGCCGCCAGGGCCACGTGGGCATGGGCGGAAGATGTGGCAGGGCGGGCGGCGGCAGGCATCATCGGGGATCAGGGCTCCGCATCGGGATGGCGCAGTTTCCAAGCCGCCAGCGCCGTGCGATAGCGCTGCAGCTCCTCGCTGTACAGGTCCAGCACGCATAGCGGACACCCACTGCCACAGCATTCATTGGGGCCGGGCTCCTCGGGCGGGAGGGGGCGCGGGTCGGAGTCGGGCGGCAGGACGGGAACAGGCATCGGTTCAGCAGGGCAAGGTCAGCCCGTGCAGTGTAAACGAGGCTCAGACACCGAGCCGACGGCGCAGGTTCTCCCTTGCGGCCGCATCCAGTCGCTGGTGGAAGAAGTCGCTGAGGAAGATGCGCGGACGCTGCAGCAGCTGCTTGAGGAACCGACGCCGGTTGAGCCGGAACAGAAAGCCCGGCACATGTCCGGCGTACTCTTCGGCAATGCCACGGTCATAGGCGTCGAAGACGGCGGCAGGCGCGCCGAGGATGGCCATGTCGCAGTCCAGGAACAGCGCGGCCTGGTCGTCCACGTCGTCGCGGCCCAGCGCGCCGTGTCGGGCGGTCAACAGGATCAACTGCTCCACCCGGGCCACATCCACGCCGGCACCCGGCAGCCAGCGCTCGATCTGCGCCCGCGCCAGCGCGGCCGAGCGCGCCTCGTTGTCGCTGCGCCCCGCGTCATAGATCGCGTCGTGATACAGCGCCGCCAACTGCACCTCGCGGGGCTGCGTCCAGCCGGGCCCGTCCGCCACCGCCTGGCAATGCTGCAGCACCGCGCGCGCGTGCGCGAAGCTGTGGTACGCCCGCGGCGGGGTGGCATACGCGGTTTCCAGGTCGGCCTGCATGGCCGCCGGGAGGGTCAACGGCGCGAAGGTCATGCCGGCATCATTGGCCGGAAACCGGCAGCCTGGCAAGCGGTCGGGGGTGGATCGGGCCGACGAGCGGCGTGCGCGCCCCCGGATGCGGTCCTATGCTGGAGGCAGACCGCCGTGCAGCGAGGACACTGCCATGTCTGCCTTCCGAATGCGCTGCTGCCGGGTTGCGGGTGTGTTCACCCTGCTGCTCGCCCTGCCTGTCGCGGCTGCCCCACCTCCTGCCCCGCCGCCCTCGACCACCCTGCCGACCGTGCAGGTGGCTGCCGAGCCGATCGCTGCGCTTCCCAGTGCCGACCAGATCCTGGCCATCCCGCCGGCGCTGCGCGAGATGCTGCAGAAGCGCGTGATTTCCGCCACCAACTCGCGCGAGCAGCGGCTCGAGCGACTGGTACACCTGATTTTCGACGCGGACGGCCTGCACCTGGAATACGACCCCTACGCCACCCACACCCTGACCGAAACGTGGCAGACCGGCCGCGCCAACTGCCTGTCGTTCACGCTGCTGTTCACCACGCTGGCGCGGGCGGCGGGCATCGACGCGCGGGTGCAGGAAGTGGCCCAGGTGGTGAGCTGGTACCAGGATGAAGGGGTGATCTACAGCGTGGGGCATGTGAACGTCGGCATCCAGATGACCGGGCGCACCGCCACGGTGGACCTGGACCGCAACGTGCTCTACGACCGGTACGGGCCGCGCCCCATCACCGAGCAGCGGGCGCTGGCGCACTTCTACAACAACCGGGGCGCGCAGGCGATGGCCGGGGGCGACATGGCGGTTGCCCGGCGATACATGGAAGCGGCGCTGGGCCAGTCCTCCGAGTTCACACCCGCGTGGAACAACCTGGGCGTGCTGGATACCCGCGAAGGCAACCTGCAACGGGCCCGCCAGGATTACGAGAACGCGCTGCGCGTGCAGCCGCGCAACGCCGCCGCACTCAGCAATGCCAGCAAGTTGTACGAGCGGATGGGTGAAGTGAAACTGGCGGGCCAGCTGGCGAAGCGGTTGCAGAAGATCCAGCAGGACGACCCGTTCGCGCAGTTCCGGCTCGGCAACCTGGCCGAACAGCGGCATGATTACGCGCAGGCCGTGCACTACTACAAGAAGGCGGTGCGGCTGTACGGCAACGCGCACCAGTTCCATTTCGGGCTGGCGCGAGCCTATTTCCTGGCCGGGGACAACCGCCGTGCCTCGCAGGAAATGATGCGCGCGCGCGATCTGGCCGGCGAGAACGCCGATGTGCTGCGGGCGAGCTACCAGGCCAAGCTGGACAGCATCCAGCGCTGGCGGTCACGGGGTATGTGATTGCAAGCCCCACCTCGGCCTGAGGTCAGGCCTTTTTGAGGAAGCAGGTCTTCAGGACCAGTCCCTTGATTTTGTCGGAGTTGCCTTCGATATGCTCGGCATCGTCCTCGACCAGGCGGATGTTGCGGATCACCGTGCCCTGCTTGAGCGGGATGGACGAGCCCTTCACCTTCAGGTCCTTGATCACGGTGACCGTGTCGCCACTGACCAGCACGTTGCCGTTGCTGTCGCGAACCACCACCCCGGCCGCGTCGGCGTCGCCGGCCGCCCACTCATGGCCGCAATCGGCGCAGATGAACAGCGCGCCATCGGCGTAGGTGTTTTCGAGGGTGCATTGCGGACAGGCGGGAACGGCGGACATGGGGGCCTTCAGGGCGGACGGAACGTTCACCATTGTAACCGCCCCATCGCCCGGCCCTTGCACCCGTGCCCGGGTTGGCGCACAGTGCGCGCCCCCTGACCTCCGGCCCGGCTCGCATGAAAATCGGCATCGACTTTGGCACCAGCAACTCCGCAGCCGCCGCCGTGGTCGATGGACGCGTGGTGCCGATCCGCTTCGGCGAAGCCGAACAGTTCCGCACCACGGTGTACTTCCCGGAGGTGATGCGCGACCCGAACGACTTCGAGCTCACCCCGGCGCTGGAGCACGACCTGGCCCGGCTGGTCGATGCCGCCGCGCGCGATGCCCGCGCTGCCGGACAGGAGCGCGCTCCGGACGCGCTGCGTCGCGAGGCGCTGCGCGTGGTCCGCCGCCAGTGGATGGAAGAGCAGATGCGCCAACCGCTGTCCTCCACCACCCTGCTGCAGAACGCGGTATACGGCGACGAGGCGCTGGAAGCCTACTTCGAGGAGAACGAAGGCAATCTGGTGCAGAGTCCCAAGTCGATGCTCGGCTACAACCTGCATCCGCGCGCGCGTCAGACCATCACCGGCATCGCCACGCACATCCTCGAGCACATCCGGTTGACGGCTTCGCGCCAGCTGGACACTCCTGTGCGGACGGCCACGCTGGGCCGGCCGGTCCAGTTCCGGAGTTCCATCGGAGCGGCCGGCAATGACCAGGCGCTGGACATCCTGCATACCGCCGCGATCGCCGCCGGCTTCGACAGCGTGGACTTCCTCGAGGAGCCCGCCGCTGCCGCCATGCATTACCACGCCGAAAGTGCACACGCGCATGACGCGCTGGTGGTGGACATCGGCGGCGGTACCACCGACATCGCCCACGCCCGCGTGGGCGGCGTCGACGCGCCAACGATCCACCGTGCCTGGGGTATTGCCCGCGGCGGTACCGATATCGATCTTGCCCTGAGCCTGTCCGCCTATATGCCGTTATTCGGTCGCGGCGTGAGCCGGGTGCCGAACCATCATTACGTGGAAGCGGCGATGGTGCAGGACATGCCGCGCCAGCGTGAGTTCCGCCAGCACGTTTACCGCGATGTCGACGCGCCCTGGGGCGCACGCCTGAGGGCGCTGCAGGACACCGGCAACACCGCGCGGCTGTACCGGGAGGTGGAGCGTTGCAAGATCGCGCTGAGCGGCGAGGCGACGCACCGCAGCGCGCTGGACTTCATCGAGCGCGGCCTGGACGTGCAGGTCGACACCTCCCAGCTGGGGTCGGCTGCGGGTGGCTACATCGGCGAGTTGAACGGCCTGCTGGCCCAGGTGCGTGCGGATATCGGCCACGATCCCAGCGCCGTGTTTCTCACCGGCGGCATGTCCCGTGCGTCCTACCTGCAGCAGGCGGTGGCCGCTGCATTCCCCGGTTCGACCCTGGTACGCGGCAATCCCTCGTTTGGCGTGGTGCACGGCCTGGCTTGGGCATCCGCCGTACCTCATTGATTTTCAAGGGTTGTTTGCGACTTTCTGGCAGCATTAACAAAACGTTACGCGAAAACGACTATCATTTTCCGGCTGTGATGCGCAACGCGCATGTCGTCCCGGGCCTGCCGTCAGGTGGCCCCACCCTCTGCGACGCATCCTCCCGAGGCTCCGGCCCCGGGCTGGACGCGCTTTGACCCCGCGCTGCGTACCGTTTTCTGCCGCTCCGGCGGCAGCACTTCCGCCGACATCGCATCAATCGTCGGCGATTTTTCCCACGCTGTACCAAGAAAGGAGCTTCCATGGCACGTTCGCCAAAGACCTCCCCCAAGGCCGCCAACACCGCCCGCGTCGATCGCAAGCAGGGTGCCAGCACGGCTGTGAGCAGTGCCAGCATTGCGGCCGACCTGGCCGCGTTCCGCAAGAGCGGTGGCAAGATCGAAGTGCTGGGCAACACCCTGGCGCTGAAAAAGGCCAGCTGAGCCTCCCACAGGCGCGCGTCCCACCGGGTGCTTCGCCTGTCTGCCGTCCCGCCCCGGCCCCCCCGGGGGGGGGGGGGGGGGGGCCGCCCCCCCCGGGGGGGCC